>NZ_JBXYJF010000020.1:0-59263 GCF_057396245.1 Psychrobacter sp. CX16 | reverse complement strand
GAACAACATTAGACCGTCTATGACAGATGGCTATGACTGTTATCAAAATGCTTTAGCTGAACGCGTTAATGGCATTTTAAAGGATGAGTTTTTAATTCATCAGTGTAATACGTTAGATGAGCTAAGAGTGCTCGTTGATGAGTCGGTTTATATTTATAATCATATGAGACCGCATTTGAGTTTGAATATGAGAACGCCTTTCGAGTTTCATCAAAGTTATGGGTGTTCTGCATAGAAAAAACCAGATACACGGGGTATCTGGCTTGTTTTAAATCATCAACCTATTTTAGGACGAGACAAACAACTATGCGCACAACAGACGTTAATCAAACGATGTTAAGGCCTAGCGCCCAACTTGCTTAACTGGGATGCGCAGCTCTTTTGGCAAGCTGAAGGTAACATTCTCTTCAATCCCCTTAAGCTCATCTGGCAAATCACCGCCCCAGTCTTGCAGCTTATTCAATACTTCTTGAATTAAAATCTCTGGTGCTGAGGCGCCCGCAGTAACTCCTACTGCCTTAACCCCCTCAAACCATTCTATTTGCATCTCACCTGCGTTATCTATCAAATAAGCTTTACAATTCATACGCTCGGCAAGCTCTCGTAGTCGGTTTGAGTTTGATGAGTTGGGTGAGCCGACAACCAACACCACTTCACAGCGATTGGCCAAGTCTTTTACCGCATCTTGACGGTTTTGGGTCGCATAGCAAATATCGTCTTTACGAGGACCCTGAATATTAGGAAACTTTTTGCGTAGGGCATCAATTACCACAGCAGTATCATCCATTGAGAGCGTGGTCTGCGTCACAAAAGCCAAACGATTTGGATCTTTCACTTCTAACTTTTCGACATCTGACTCATTTTCTACCAAATGAATTTCACCGCCATACTGGGCGCTAAAGCGTCCCATCGTTCCTTCTACTTCTGGGTGACCTTGGTGCCCAATCAAAATAGCGTCCATTTTTTCACGAGCAAATTTAGACACTTCAATATGCACCTTTGTGACTAAAGGACAGGTGGCATCAAATACTGTGAGATCTCGGCGGTCAGCTTCATCTTGGACCGCTTTTGAAACACCATGTGCTGAGAAAATAACAATAGAACCATCCGGTACCTCATCCAGCTCTTCGACAAATACTGCCCCGCGATTGGCCAAATCAGAGACCACAAATTTGTTATGTACGACTTCATGGCGCACATAAATTGGCGGCTCAAAACGTGCTAATGCTTCATTGACAATAGCAATGGCACGATCGACACCAGCACAAAACCCTCGTGGATTGGCAAGATAAATTTGCATAACAGACCTTCACAATAGATAATCGAGTAAATAAAATGTGAAAAACGCAGCTAAGCCCATCGGCTTGTTCAGTGCATTAGACAAACTATTTTATGACTACTTTAACATATCCGTTAAAATAGAACGCATCTCAACGTTGAATTATTCGCAATAAACATCGATTTTTCATATTCCTTTTTATACCAACTCCCTTGTATTCACTATAGAGACTCACTTTTATGAAAGGCTCCCTTTTTATTATTACTGCCGCTTCAGGTACTGGCAAAACCTCTCTTGTTAAACAGCTTATCGCTACCACTAATGATTTGGCAGTTAGTGTCTCGCATACTACGCGCGAGCCACGCCCGGGCGAAGTCGATGGTCACCACTATCACTTTACCGACAGAGCTACGTTTATTGAAGGTATTCAGTCCGGTGAGTTTTTAGAACACGCACAAGTGTTTGATAATTACTACGGTACCTCAAAACAAAGTGTTGATCAGCAACTTAATTCAGGCATCGATGTGATTCTAGAGATTGATTGGCAAGGCGCACTACAGGTCAAAGACTTGTACGATGATGTGACCATGATTTTTATCTTACCGCCCAGTAAAGCCACGTTACGTCAGCGTTTATCCTCTCGTGGTCAGGATTCTGAAGAAGTGATTGAAAAGCGTTTGGCCGGTGCCGTGACCGAGATGCAGCAATACACTCATTTTGATTATGTGGTGATTAATGATCAATTTGAAGCCGCGTTAACTGAGCTTAAATCAATTATTGTTGCCAAGCGTCAGACACTAGCGCGCCAGCAAGCCCGTTATAGCGAGACCATTGCCGACTTAATGAAGGACTAATAGTAAACGGGTTGAATGCTCTATTAATCTTACTTCACTTGGTCAATTTAGTTATCCATTTAATGGCAAAATTTGCTATACTAAATGATTGACTATCATATTTTATATCTATCACTTAGTGATACAAAGAGGACTTTATGGCACGTGTAACCGTTGAAGACTGCTTACATGCAGTAGATAACCGCTTTGAGCTGGTACTGGTTGCCAGCAAGCGCGCCCATCAACTATCTAAGGGCATCTCTGAGCCACTAGTTGACGTTCAAAACGACAAACCAACTGTATTGGCACTACGCGAAATTGCTGCAGGCTTAGTTACTAAAGATATCTTAAATCAGCCTGACCATCACTTTGCAACTAACTCGTTAGATTTAGCCTTAAGCGGCGGTCAAAGCTTCTAATACTTTTTATATCCGTATTTAGGCTTATGTCATTATTTAAGCATCTTTTATGAGTTGCTTAGTGAAGACAGGTATAAGCCACAAGTTTAAGACCACGCATGATAAGCCGCGATCCGCATTTTGCAGATCGTGGTTTTTTTATGGTGTGCTCGTTAGCCCGTGTTGTCCTATTAAACTTATGAGTTATTCGCTTAGTGACGACTGTTGATATTGCCTTATTAACAGCGTTTTGTAGTTTTGTCTGCTCAGTGGTTGACACCACCTGATTTTTAAGCTTAATTAAGGGGGATAGCACCTTATTTATTTTGTTTGAGCATGGTTATCAGAATCTATCAGATACTGACACCTATTATGTTTAATCCTTCTTAACTGAAGGGTTGATTTAACTCATTTTGTTAGCATCATAAATGAGTTACCATTGATATCAATATATAAGCATTAATGGATAAGCGCTTGTTTTGATAGCGTATTATTAGTAAACCCTTTGCCAGACCTGTTTGTTCTTGATTACTTTTAATTGACTCTTGCCCAGCTGAAGGATGATAAATCATGTCACCGCCTATTACCCAAACACATCCTGATGCCGGCTTAACTTCATCTGAAACCAAAAACTCTATGACTACTGATTTACATACCAATATTAACGACACGGTTATTAATAATATTGCCCACTCTGATAACGTGGTGGATCCCGTTGACAGTGAATATATTACATTGCCTGATTCTAACGATGATGATCAAATCAATCAGACGTCATATATGCAGAACCTACCGAAGTTGAGTCATCATTTGGTTGATGATGCACAGCGCAATCTAATGCGCTCGGTGGCGTATCTTAGCGATAAAGAAAAAGAGGATATTTTAGAAGCCTGCGCCTATGGAGACCAAGCTCATATCAAAGACACGCGTAAATCAGGTGAACCTTATATCACTCACCCTATTGCGGTAGCAGAGATTTTGGCAGGCTTCCATCTTGATCGAGATACCATTATTGCCGCTATCCTGCATGATACAGTTGAAGATACTGAAGTCACTTCAGAGGAAATTACCACACGCTTTGGTGGCACCGTTGCGCATTTGGTCGATGGTGTAACCAAGCTTAAGTCGTCCAATCATAACAAGCGTCAAAATAAAGCGGCTACCTTTCACAAAATCATGTCAGCTACGCTCGATGATCCGCGTGTATTGATAATCAAGCTAGCAGATCGTTTACATAATATGTCAACTCTGGATGCAGTACGTCCTGAAAAACAGCGCTCTACGGCCTCTGAAACCTTGCAATTTTATATTCCCTTTGCGCGTCTGATGGGGCTTAATGATATTGCCGATTACATGGAAATTCTGTGCTATCGCAACCTTGACCCTGTCATGTATACCAAGATGTCAGACAAATTACTGCAACATGGTTTAGGTCGCAAGTATCAAACTGAAACCATTCAACAATATCTGAATTATGTGCTGGATAAGCACTATGTCTCAGGCCAGGTACGTGCACTAGACAACCGAGTGGTTATGTATCGTCAATTCTTCCGTAACCGCGGTGAGATTGATGATTTACTGCGTCATTATGCGTTTGAGATTGTCACCTCAACCATTGATGACTGTGACCTACTAGCCAACTATCTAATTAGTAAATATGACATTCAACCTAACTTTATTGAGGATAATATTCGCCATCCTCTCCCTGGTGGTAACCAGTCGTTAACGCTCACTTATGTGCGTGACAACGATACCATTAAAGTCACTTTATTAACCCATAAAATGCAAGAAGCGGCTCGCCTTGGCGTTATCGCAGCTGATCAAGCCTCTGAAGTCAGTCGTTCAGTTATTGAAGCCTCTCTACGCAATATGAAAGAGCTAATAGATTTAGGTGACGAAGGACAAAGTGAAGAGCTGGATTATGAGGGCGTTGTCGAGACCATTGATGAGCTAATCTCTTATCTAAACTCACGCAAAATCCTTTGTTATAGCCCCAAAGGTCGAGCTTACGAGCTGCCGCGCGGTGCTACTGCGCTTGATTTTGCTTATGCCGTAGGTCCTAAAGTGGGTAATATAGCGGTGGGTGCAAAAATCAATGGCGAAAACGCCAAATTAGGCTCTACCTTAAAATCAGGGGCTGTGGTTGAAATTGAAGTTGATCAAAATGCCAAGCCAAAAGCTGAGTGGCTTGGCATCGTGGTCACCAGTAAAGCACACCGCACTTTGCGCCGCTGGTTTAGTAGCTTGCCTGTTGAAGAGCAGCGAAGGCATGGTCGCCAAGCATTAGACCGCGCTTTAAAAACCTATAACAAATCGCTTGATGATGTTAACGATGCCGACTGGGAAGACTTACTACAGTGGCAGAATGCCAGTAGTAAAGATGAGCTGTTTGAGAACATGAGTGCCGGCACCTTATTACCGCAATTGGTCGTGTCACGCTTATTTAGTGATGATGTGACAAAGACTCACGAGCAAGCACGCAAAAAAGGCTTTGATAGACCCAATCAGCTATTATCTAATGCCAACGGTGTAGAGGTTCACTTTGCTGGGTGCTGTCGCCCTATTTTCGGTGACCCAATTATTGGCCATTTGACCATGCACGGGCTGATGCTACATCGACATCGCTGCTACTCTATCGTCAATAAATACGTCGATAAGCCGTATGAGCTAGTACAATTAAACTGGTATAGCGAAGAGCAGATTGAAAAGAGTATTGAGCACCCAAGCGAGCGTCCTCACTTTACCGCTTATTTAAAAATCAACTTAGCGCTAAATGATGAGCAAGTCTCACATGTGGTTTACACCTTACGTCAGCTTGATATTGGTATTGAAAAGGTCGATATCCGCGCCAAATCCACAGTCATCCATGTGATTGTACGTAGCCGTAATCATGTGCTTGAAGGCATTGAAGCGCTACGCCCTCATGTTGGCTTCGGCAGCATTCGACGTTTATACCGTTTATAATCGGTTCACTACTTTGACAACAAATAATCAAAGCAGCGACCGTTAGGCTATAAAAATACTAAAGACACTTTTTTAACCATGACATATGTCATCTCTAACAATAAATAAGGAAATTCTTATGGCACGTCAAACCATTCATACGAATAATGCCCCTGCAGCCGTTGGCGCTTATTCACAAGCCGTTAAAATCCCAACAGCGGGCGGCAGCATGGTCTACATCTCAGGTCAGCTTGGCTTTGACCCTGAAACAATGCAGCTTCGTGAAGGCTTTGAAGCTCAGGCTGTGCAAGTAATGGATAATATCGAAGCTATTTGTAAAGCAGCCGGCGGCAAGCTAAGCGATGTCGTTAAATTTAATGTGTCATTGACTGACTTGAATGACTTTGCTGCCCTAAATGCCGTATTTACTGAGCGTTTGGTAGAGCCGTTCCCTGCCCGTGCAGCAGTACAAGTAGCCGCACTTCCTAAAGGCGGTGTGGTTGAGATTGAATCTATCTTATTTATCGAAGATTAATGTCTTGGTAATCAAGCATACTGTATTCAATATTCATACACATCTTGTTCTACTTATTGCGGTGTTATTTTAAGGGAGGTTGCCATCTGATGCTTATCCGTGTCGCTTTGCCGGTGCCTCTCTACCGCGAATTTGATTACTTACCACCTCCTTCAAGGCTCTCACAAGTAGAGCCCTCTTTACCACCTATTGGGGGACGCGTCCAAGTCTCTTTTGGGCGGCAAACCCTCATCGGCATCGTGGTCGCTCATGTTAATGAAAATGACAGCGATGTCCCGACCAATAAATTAAAAGCCATTAAATCAAGCCTAGACGATGAGCCGCTTTTAGACGAATCAATGTTGTCACTGGCGGCTTGGTTGGCACGTTATTATCACTATCCTCTGGGGGATGTGCTCTCTGTTATGCTGCCAACGCTTATTCGCCAAGGCAAACCGCTCGACTTATTGGTGACTCACTGGCGTATATTACCAAATGTGCTCGATGACAGCCTCTCTAGTAATGCCTATAAGCAAAAGCAGCAACTGGCCATGTTAATGCTGCATGGCGAGCATGGTGCTAGTGAAGACACCTTGCTACTTGAGGGCATGGAGCGGCCTTTCTTAAAGCGCTTAGAAGAAAAAGGCTTGGTCGAGCATTATAAGCAGCAGCAGCCGGACCCTAAACCGGTGAGTCTGGCCAAAATGCCACTTGATTTAAACGATGAGCAAAAACAGGCGGTTGACGCCCTTATCGCCACTGCTAATGAGGGCAGCTACAGCGGTTATTTGCTAAATGGCGTTACTGGTAGCGGTAAAACCGAAGTCTATTTACAGGCAATGCAGCCAGTATTAGAAGCCGGCAAGCAAGTCTTGGTATTGGTACCGGAGATTGGACTGACACCGCAAACGCGAGCCCGTTTTGCAGAGCGCTTTTCGGCCAATATTTTGCTGTTACACTCCAATCTTAATAATACACAGCGTATGCAGGGATGGGAGGATTGCCGCCAAGGCCGTGCCCAAATTATTATCGGCACTCGCTCCTCAGTGCTCTATCCGTTTGCTAATTTGGGCTTGATTGTGGTGGATGAAGCGCACGATCAGTCTTATAAACAGCAAGATACTTTGCGCTATCATGCCGCTGATGTGGCTTTATACCGCGGCTTTCAGACAGGTATTCCTGTGGTTATGGGTACCGCGACCCCCTCTCTTGAGCATTTGAAACTGGTGCAAGATGGCAAGCTGACCGAGCTTATGTTGACACAGCGTGCCGGCAATGCAGCTGCCGCTACCCTACAACTGGTCGATGCGCGTGATAATCCAACCAAATATAGTGATTTGCCTGTCGATGCCAAACAGAGCGAGCTTCTGCCCAATTTAGAGCGTTCTCAAAACACCGGACTGACCGACGATACCATTGCAGAAATCCGAACGACGTTAGAGGCCGGCGAGCAAGTATTAGTATTTTTAAATCGCCGCGGTTATGCGCCCATTTTACTCTGTAATGCTTGTGGTTGGCAGGCAGACTGTGTACGCTGCGATGCGCATATGACTTTGCATCACAGTCAGCTCAATAGCAGTCAGCCAAGTTACCTCAAATGTCATCACTGCGACTGGCAAGCCTCTATTCCGCTTGCCTGCCCAGAATGTAACAGCACCAATTTAAACGCAGTCGGCATGGGCACTACCCGCTTAACCGAAAGCTTGCATGCACTATTTTCAAACCCGCAAACCATTAAAAAAACCTACCCTATTATTCAGATAGATAGAGATACCACTCGCCATAAAGACAGCTGGGAAGATATCTATCGACGCATCAATACCGGTGACCCTGCAATCCTAGTGGGCACTCAAATGGTGGCCAAAGGGCATCACTTTCCGAATGTGACCTTAGTGTGTTTGCCCAATGCTGATAGAGGGTTCTTATCGCCTGATTTTCGCTCCCCCGAGCACACCGCTCAACTTATAGTGCAAGTTGCCGGTCGCTCAGGCCGCGGCAGCAAGCCTGGCCGTGTATTAATCCAGACCGTACAACCTGAGAATCCTTTGCTGCGTAAACTGGTGCGTGAGGGCTATCATCCGTTTGCATTAGAGCTGCTTAATGAGCGTAAAATGCTTGGCTTACCGCCTTACACCCATGGTGCGTTAGTCCGCTGTGAAGGCAAGACCCTAGAGCGCACCACGCAAGCGTTAAAAGATGCGATTGCTATTTTACCGGCCAACGATTTGGCGATTTTGGGGCCGATTGATGCACCAATGAAAAGAAAAAACAGTCGCTACCACAGCCAGCTACTATTATTATCTAAACAGCGTGCGCCGCTCCATCAATTGCTCAATGTGTGGTGGCCGCAAGTACTGCAATTGCCCTCTGCTAAATACTTAAAGCTCACGTTAGATATTGATCCTGTGGGCTGGTAATCGACCTGTATTTTCTGATATCGTTTTCTAGCTAAAAAAGGTAATTATGAGCTCACATACGCCCCACTCTCACGACCCAGACAATACAATTGCCCATGACCCGCCTCATTTTCATGATGAGCCGACCGCGCGTGACATGAGTAAACAGCGCCGCAGCTTATGGTTAAGCTTTCTGATTATTACCGGCTTTATGTTGGTTGAAGCCATTGGCGGTGTGCTGACCCAAAGTTTGGCGCTATTATCAGATGCAGGGCATATGCTCTCTGATGCCGCCGCTTTAGGTGCAACGCTACTGGCGTTCAAAATTGGTGAAAAGCAGGCCAATGACGAGAAGACCTTTGGTTATAAGCGTTTTGAAATTTTGGTGGCGGGTGCGAACGGGGCGACGCTAATTATCATCGGGATTATGATTATTTGGGAGGCTATCGGGCGCTTTGCCTCTCCACCTGATGTGGCCTCTCAAGGGATGCTAATCATTGCCAGTATCGGCCTTATGGTCAATCTTATCGTGGCATGGTTATTACATCGAAGCGGTGCCGCTCACGGACATGATCACGGTCATGAATCCAGTCATGATGATGTCAATGCAGCCGCTTCTGAGAAAAACCTCAATATGCACAGCGCCTATTTGCATGTATTAGGTGATTTATTAGGCTCAGTTGCTGCGATTACGGCCGCACTCGCCATGATGTGGATGGGCTGGTGGTGGGCTGACCCCGTGGCCTCTGTGATTGTGGCGGTGTTGATTTTAATCAGTGGCTTTCGAGTGGTCAAAGCATCGACTCATATTTTGATGGAGGGTACGCCAAAGGAGATTTCACTCGATGAAGTGAAACGTACCATTGAGGAAAATGAGCACATTATCGCTGTGCACGATTTGCATGTATGGAGTATTACTAGCGGGTTGCTTGCCTTATCTTGCCACGTTGTGGTAGATGGCGACATGCGTATTTTGGAGGCTAGTAAGCTGATTCACGAGCTTGAGCACAGTCTAGAATCACTGGGTATTAGTCATACCACTATTCAGGTAGAATCAATTGAGCATCCTCACAATCGGCTTGAGGCGATTACTTGTGCCATAGACGATGCTAATTTAGCGGCAAACAAACAAGGCAGTCATCAGCACCATTATCATTAGTAAAGACAAGCTTTTTAATAAATTCTGACACACTCGCACATTCTAAAAACTAACAATCTATTCTCTATTACTATCGTCAATTGTTTTTTTATACACATAGCGCAGTAAAGGATAGACAAGCCAGATGACAGCAAACAGGGTGATAGCGACCGCCGTCAGCAAGACACCAATACGGATAACTATATCTAACGGGATATCGCCGACCACAATCTCAGGGGCTATGGTCGGCCCCATTGTAGAAGCAAAAGCTAAATAAAAGGCAAACGCACACAGCGCAGCAGCCAACACCAATTTGGCAAAAGTAACTAAGACAATATCCAGTAGTGTGTCCGTATCTTTATACTTGAGTATTTTTAGCACACAACCCTCCTCTTAGACGGTCATTTAGACAAACAATCCTTTAAATAAACGCTCGTTTGTTTAAAGAGTCAGTTTGATGGATGACTCATCATAAGAGTCAGCAATCCTGCAATACCAGTCTTTTATTGTGTCCTAACCTAACCGAGTGTGTCCTGTTTTTACTCAATCCTCTACTTACGTTTGGCTCAATTTTTGACTTAACCCGCTTATTTATCTAGCGTTTGTAGTATAGAGCTGACATCATCTTCATATTGCTGAGGCGACAGTTGTAATATATTTAGTAAGGCCTGTAAGAAGTCTTGAGCATTATAATACGCATCGATATAACTGCCATCTAATCCTAACACAGGGCTACATAAGACGTAACGTAGACGGTCAGTGGCAGCAATAGTATGTTGTGGTGGATAGCCCATCTTCTGGATAATGGCGGTGGCTCGCAGCTGCAAAGCAGATATTTGCTTAATAGCAAGCGCACCTAGTGGGCAACGCGCGGTATAACGGCGGCTGTATTGGAAGGTAGTATGGGTATTGGTTTGAGAGCTGTTTGGACGAGCAAAAGATTGCTGTATAGACATGTTAGACTCCTGAAACTCCGACTAAACGAATCTTATAAGGCACAAATGACTGTGTCGGAGTACAGGTTCATGCGCTTTACCAGGATTATTTTATATCGTGCTGGAAGTTGCAAGACATGAATCCGCCTGTTCAACAGGTAGCCCATGCAATTAAACCCACGATAGATGGTTTTATAGTACCACAAACATTTTTAGGAATAAATAATAGCCTAAATTTATATCATACGCCATAGCTTAACTAAATCAAGATTAGCTAAGCGTATTTAATGGTACTTTTAAATAGCGTACGCCGTTGTCTTCAGGCTCTGGCATGTTTCCTGCACGGATATTTACCTGAACTGATGGAATAATCAGCCGCGGCATATCGAGCGTTGCATCACGCTCTGTACGAATTTTCACAAATTCTGCCTTACTAATATCATCTCGAACATGCTTGTTATGTACACGCTGCGCCGCTACTGTAGTAGCTGGGGAATGCTCGCGTCCTTCAGGTGGATAGTCGTGACATAAATAAATCTCAGTATCGTCGGGCAGCGATAATATTTTCTGAATAGAGTGATATAAATCATCGACATCACCACCTGGAAAATCCACACGCGCAGTGCCTACATCTGGTGCAAACAGGGTATCACCAACAAAAATTGCCAATCGCTCATTATCGCTCGCGGTATCTTTTGCAATATAAGCCATATCTGCCGGCGTATGACCAGGCACGTGCATTACCGTGAGCTTAATATCACCTAGCATAAACTCGCTACCCTCTTCTGTCAGCATATCAAATTGACTGGCATCCGTTTTAAAGCTCATATCAAAGTTAAATACATCTTTGAAAATGCGCTGCACCTTACTAATGTGCCTGCCTATTACCAACTGACCACCAAGGGTCTGTTTGATATGCTGCGCTGAGGATAAATGATCTGCGTGAACATGGGTTTCAATGATATAACGCACCGTCAGCCCCTGCGCTTTGATAGAATCAATAACTTGATCAGAAAAATCAGTACGGGTATGTCCAGATTTAAAGTCATAATCCAAAACAGGATCAATAATTGCACACAGCTTATTAGCAGTGTCGATTAATACGTGCGTGTAAGTCTCGGTGTCTTCATGTAAGAATGACTTGATATCCATAATAATCCTGTCTCTACGTCTGTACGTTGGCCTCTCTATTTTTAGAGTAGCCCTAATCAAATAAGCCAACCAATATAAGTATATGCCTTAAATTTTTATTCACTCATTATAATATATATATTTATATTATATGTTTAAATATAGTAATTTTAGATAAGTGTTCATTGAGCTTTCAAACCGTAACCGTTTTAGCCTTCTTTGAGCTAAGCGGCGTTTGCTATACTGCCTCGATGACAATTTTCTCAAAAATCATGGACAAATAATGGATAATATAAATGAATGGGTCTTAAGCATCATGGACATGCTCGGCTATTTTGGGGTGACAATGATGATGTTTTTGGAAAACATCTTCCCGCCCATCCCCTCAGAGTTGGTGATGCCTGCTGCAGGGTTCGCAGCCGCGCAAGGCCATATGCAAATTATGATGGTTATCATCGCAGGAACGCTAGGATCTGTTTTAGGAGCCTTGCCGCTTTATTATCTGGGCACAAAATTTGATGAAGATCGTCTATTACAAGCCACCGAAAAGTATGGTAAGTGGCTATTGGTCAAACCAGAGGATGTGACTCGGGCTAATAGTTGGTTTAATAAATACGGCAATATGGTTATCTTTTTTGGGCGTATGGTGCCGGGTATTCGCTCACTTATCTCCATTCCGGCAGGCATGAATCATATGTCGTTACTGCCATTTATTCTACTGACAACTATCGGCTCAACCATCTGGAGCGCCCTACTTGCTTACTCTGGATATGTGCTTGGTACAAATTATGATCAGGTCGGGCAGTATATCTCGCCCATATCAAAAGTGGTCAGTGCGATTGCCATCATTGCTATTATCGTGTTTATTATCAGACGCTTAAAACACAGAAATTCCGATTAAAGCGATATAAATACTAAGTCTGAGCACTAAATATTTGGCAATAAAAAAGCCGGTAAATTGCCGACTTTTTTATTGCGTCCTGTAAATAATCAGACTCTAAAAAGACTTCTAACTATAGAACATTCTAGAAAAGAACACGGACACGAATGGTCTCGTCGATGTCTTTTAATGTCTCTAACGCTTCATTAGAATCGCTGTTGTCAACATCCATGACCAGATAACCAACATCACCTTCTGTCATCAAGCTCTGAGCAAGAATATTGATGCCTGCTGAGGCAAATGAGGTGTTAATTTGTGATAACACACCTGGTACGTTTTTATGGATATGAAGCAAGCGGTGTGAGCCTTCTCTGACAGGTATGCTAACTTCAGGGAAGTTCACAGACGTCGTGGTATCACCAGCATCAGAGTATTTAACAAATTTTTCAGACACCTCTAGACCAATATTCGCCTGAGCTTCTTGGGTAGAACCACCGATATGCGGGGTTAAAATCACGTTATCGAACTTACGTAGTGGTGATTCAAACTCTTCATCAGCTGATTTAGGCTCTTTCGGGAACACGTCCACGGCAGCACCTAATAAGCGCTCTGATTCAAGAGCTGCTGCTAAATCATCAATCTCAACACAGGTACCACGTGCAGCATTGATGAAGTAACTACCCTCTTTCATCTGATCGAACTGTTCTTTTTTCATCATGTAACGCGTGCTTGGCAAATCTGGCACATGTAATGTCACGATGTCTGCTTTGTTTAATAACTCATTTAAGCTACCAACCTGTACAGCATTCCCCAGTGGCAATTTGGTCACTACGTCATGATAGATAACTTTCATACCAAGGCTTTCAGCAAGTACTGATAATTGTGAGCCGATTGAGCCATAGCCCACGATTCCCATAACCTTACCACGAACTTCGTGTGAGTTTTTGGCCGACTTGCCCCAGCCGCCACGGTGTACCACTGCATTTTTCTCTGGAATACCGCGGTACAGCATGATGGCTTCTGCTAATACCAACTCTGCCACTGAGCGCGTATTTGAATAAGGCGCATTAAAGACAGGAATACCGAATTCACGAGCCGCTTCTAAATCAACTTGGTTGGTACCAATACAGAAACAACCGATAGCGATTAGCTTATCAGCCTGCTCTAAAATGTCGCGGGTTAATTGGGTACGTGAACGGATACCGATGAAGTGGGCATTTTTGATTTTTTCAGCCAACTCATCTGGATCTAGTGCGTGAGATAAGTATTCGATATTGGTGTAGCCAGCATCATTTAATACTTTAAGCGCGTTATCATGTACGCCCTCTAATAGTAAAAAACGAATTTTATCTTTATCAAGCGATAATGCCATGTTTTTGCCCTTATGTTTAGATGGGTATTTGAAAGTGCAATTTCTAAGACATACATTGGTTAGTAAACCAAGATAAGCAGAGAGATAACAGCATGATTTGCGCCTGTATAGTTCATACATTAGCCGCAATCAATCAGAGTGAACAAGGCTTACATACCTTATTATCAGTGTGTCATAATATAACTATCTTATAACAAATTATAGTGTTTTGGCAGGTTAAATATTGAATAAACCCCTACCATTTATGACTATACTATGTAAATTTTAGTTATATTATTTATTAGCCTTATTTTTTTGTTCCTTTTTTTCACCATTTATCTGCCGCTATATCAGGCACTTCTGTAGAGACTAATATGACTGAATCCCACACTGTAACTCCGAATACACCTGCTCACGAACTTGCGCATGGCGCGAATCAATCTCAGGTTAATGAGACCACACTGACGGCTTCTCATGAGGTTGCCCCTGAAGCGGTAGCTACGGTTATTCACCGTTTAACCGCCGATTATAATTTCGATACCAGTCAAATTAAGACCGATAGCGAAAGTCTTGAACATTGGGGTAAAGATTGGACTAAGCACTTTGCGCCTGCGCCTTCGGTGATTGTATTTCCTAAATCTACTGAACAGGTGCAAGCAGTGATTAAGCTCGCTAACGAATATAACATTGTGGTGACCCCAAGCGGCGGGCGTACTGGTTTGTCTGCTGGTGCAGTCGCCAGTAACGGCGAGATTGTGGTGAGTCTCGATAAAATGAACAAAATTAGTGAGTTTTTCCCCGCTGATAGAATGGTAGAAATTGAAGCTGGGGTTATTACCGAACAGTTGCAGCAATTTGCTGAAGAGAAAGGCTTATATTATCCAGTCGATTTTGCTTCAGCAGGCTCGAGTCAGATTGGCGGCAATATCGGTACCAACGCAGGCGGCATCAAGGTCATTCGTTACGGCATGACCCGTAACTGGGTATTGGGTCTGACAGTCGTTACCGGTAAGGGAGATATTCTAGAACTAAACCGCGGTATGATTAAAAATGCAACCGGTTATGATCTGCGTCATTTATTCATCGGCGCAGAAGGCACGCTAGGTATCGTCACCAAGGCACAGATTAAGCTTGAACGTGCGCCGCAAGACCTAACCGTTATGGTATTTGGTATGGATGAGTTTGAGCACGTAATGAACGTGTTATCGGCTTTCCAATCACAAATTGATTTAACCGCCTTTGAATTCTTTGATGACGTCGCAATCGAGAAACTCATGGCAACCGGTCATGTACAAGAGCCGTTCGAAGCACGTACTAAATACTATGCCCTACTTGAGTTCGAAGCACCATACGAGCCCATTATGGATAAAGCCATGGCCATGTTTGAACAGTGTATGGAGAACGGCTGGATTATCGACGGTGTGATGAGTCAAAACTTATCGCAAGCGGCTGAGCTTTGGAAGCTGCGCGAATATATCTCAGAAACCATTTCTGTATTTACTCCCTACAAAAACGATGTGTCAGTACTTATAAGCTATGTGCCAGAGTTTATTAAAGACATCGAAGCAGTGGTGAATACCAACTATCCTGACTTTGAGATTTGCTGGTTTGGGCATATTGGCGATGGTAATTTACACTTAAATATATTGAAGCCTGAGAGTCTTTCAAAAGATGAGTTCTTTGAGAAATGCCAAAGCGTGAATGATTTGGTATTTAGCACAGTGCAAAAATACGGCGGCTCAGTGTCTGCAGAGCACGGCGTAGGCATGACCAAAAAGCCGTATCTGAACTATAGCCGCAGTGAAACAGAGATTGAGTATTTAAGAGAATTAAAGAAGGTATTTGATCCAAACGGCATCATGAACCGTGGCAAGATTTTCGATATCTAATCTGCTGTACAACCTATTTCTATAACGTATAAAAAAAAGGTCGAGCTAATTTAGCTTGGCCTTTTCATTTATACGTTTTTATTTATAAGTTATATCGATATCTTTGATTTAGTGAATTAGCTAACTATTTATAGGAACGACGTATTAAACAACAGAAACAACGCTATGATAGATAGTATGGTCAATGCCCCTTGTATCATAATAAAGGCCTGATGCGGGCCAACCACATGCTGTAGCATATTCCCGAGTGCATTAAAGCGTATGTCTGCGGTTTTTGCCTGTGGCGTCGCCTCTAACTGGTGGATAACTGATAAGAACTTATTAGTATGAGGTGCCGTCCAATCGCATGGTTTAAATGGCAAAAACTCTGATAGCCGCTCGGCCTGCTTCTTAGTCTTTGGTGACCAAGTCCAGCGCTCTAAAAATAGAAGTCGCATATTCCACGTAAAAAAAGTACGTGACTCAATAGATTGTACCAGTAGCACCTTCAAATGTTTATGACGGTTATCTTCGGCAATACGATTTAGTAAATCGATCACCACTGGCTTAGAGCCCTCTAAGCATTGCAAAAAATGACCATTGCCGTAACACAGCGTGCCGGTCAAATTATTTTCTTTATTAAACCTATCAGATTGCGCTTCTATATCACGAAATACCGATGTCTGAAAACGGCTTTTGCATGTTATTTCGCTGGTATAAACTAAGCGAATAAGTGCCTGCTCATCTATTTGACTCAACGCTCTAATTGTATTTTGGTCATGTAATGGCATAAGATGCGCCTTAATATTGTAATTACCGAGTCATTTCAGCGATAACGTTAAATAATACATACATAAATTAGTCTTTATCATACAATAAATTACTTTGCCCCCATAGCTAAATATGATTATTAGTCTTAACGGCTTTTCAGCCTACTGGAATGCTTTTACTCTACTGCATTCATTGTTCATCGCCCTAGGCGTATCATCAAAAGGCTATCAAAGCTAAACGCTATATTTTACTTGGCATTAAGCATGATTAACAAGCCCCATAGCTGCCGTGCTAGCTATAACTTTATGGTTCAACACATAGACAATAAAAATAACGTCATTCATCATGAAGAACACTCACTATTAATCGCCAATTATTGACAGTTTGGTTTACAATTCTCCATTTTTTATAATCGTCTTCAGTTCTATAATAATGATATCTACGTATTTTATAACCGCAATCAATCGCTCTACCCTCTTTCTGACACTCTTTTATCTTGTTCCTTTTAATCTTATAAAGCACATGATATGGATGAATAAACCGCCTATCTAGACAAGGTGTCGCGATAAATAAATCTCACGATAAAAAATTATTCAAATTAAGAGTATGACCTCTTATACAGACAAATGAGTAACTCTATGACCCAAAAAACTGAAGACTTTCATTTAAAAATTGCTGAAATTAGAAAAAAAGACTACCCACAGCTTAAGGCCCTAATGGACCGTGTTTATGCTGATCTTGGTGGCTCTTGGTCTAAAAACACAATTGACAGCTTGATTGACTCTTTCCCTGAAGGGCAAATCGCCCTATTCGATCATGATAAATTGATCGGTATGGTACTGACCATGCGCGTTAATTATCAGCGCTTCTCAAACCCACATACCTATGATGACTTATTGGGTCAACGTGAAATCATTAAAGACGATCCGAATGGGGATGCCTTTTATGGTATTGATGCGTTAATTGATCCTGATTATCGTGGTTACCGCTTAGGTCGCCGTTTATACGATGCGCGTAAAGAGCTGTGTCGTCAGATGAATTTTCGCGCTATTTTAGCTGGTGGTCGTATTCCTAAGTACCATAATTATCAAGACTTAACCCCAGGTGAATATATCGATGCGGTAGAAGCACGCGAAATCTACGACCCTATCTTATCGTTCCAATTATCGAATGGCTTTATCGTTAAGCGTATTTTGACAGGTTACTTGCCTGATGATGAACAATCTAAAGGCTTTGCTACTTTGCTTGAGTGGGCAAATATTTACTACGAGCCTGAAGAATATAAGCCAAATGCTCGCAAAACCGATGTACGTATTGGCGGTATTCAATGGCAAATGCGTTCAGTGGAGTCGCCTGAAGAGCTACTACAGCAAGTTGAATTCTTCGTGGATATCATGGCTGATTACAACGCTGATTTTGCCTGCTTGCCAGAGTTCTTTAATGCGCCGTTAATGGGTTTATGTGAATCGACGGATCAAAATATTGCTATTCGTTTCCTCGCTGATTACACCGAATGGTTTAAAAATGAAATCTCAAATCTTGCGGTAAGTTACAACGTTAACGTCATTACCGGCTCTATGCCATTATTGGATGAAGAGGAAGAGGTACTTTATAACGTGAGCTATCTGTGCCGCCGTGATGGTACCGTTGAGGAGCAGCGCAAAATCCATATCACACCACATGAGCGTAGTGCTTGGGTGATTCAAGGGGGTAATAAGGTTCAAGTCTTTGATACCGATGCGGGACGTATCGGGATTTTAGTTTGTTATGACGTTGAGTTCCCAGAACTTGCCCGCCTACTTGCTTTAGAAGACATGGATATTTTATTCGTACCGTTCTGGACCGATACCAAAAATGGCTACTTACGTGTGCGTCACTGCGCGCAAGCCCGTGCGATTGAGAACGAGTGTTACGTGATGATTTGTGGCTCAGTAGGTAACTTGCCACAGGTTGAAAGCTTAGATATTCAGTACGCTCAATCCTCGGTATTCTCACCCTCTGACTTTGCGTTTCCGCATGATGCAATTATGGCTGAGACGACAGCAAACACTGAGATGGTCTTCTTCTCGGATCTAGACTTAGATAAATTGATTCATGTGCGTAACGAGGGGTCAGTCAATAACTTAAAAGACCGTCGTGAGGATATCTTTACCTTAAAGTGGAAGAAAAAGGCCAAAAAATCAGTGGCCAAATCTTCAAAGGTAGAGCTTAAAGACAATTCACGTAGTGTACGTGACGGTATGCCAATGCATGACCGAGCAACCAAGCCGATGTAATTTTGGTTTAATGAAGACCTATTTGAATCAAAAACAGGCTGCCTTAAGGGTGGCCTGTTTTATTATGTCTTGATAGGTTAATAAACCTGCTAGAATTTCACTAACTAAGCAGCTTACATTTTTACCGGATAACCCCTTATGACCCTAGACAATTCTCATTCTCAAAACAACGCCTCTCAATCCAAAAAATCTAAGCTACTATCTTGGATCTGGTCACTGGGTAAGTATCTGATTATGTTCCTAGTTATCTATACCGTAATCAATTGGTGGCGCCAACCGGTCATGCCTGCTGAGCCTGACTTGAAGCTTATTGATTATCAGGGGCAAATTGTCGATATCGAGAAGATGAGTCATGAGTCACCGGTATTGGTCTATTTTTGGGGAACTTGGTGCTCAGTATGTAAAGTGACCTCTCCGACTATCAACTCGTTATCTGAAGCTGGTAAATATCCAATTGTCACTATCGCCACTCAGTCCGGTAGCAATCAGGGCTTAGAAGAGTTTATGCGCGAACATGACTATAGCTTTACTACCATTAATGATAAGACCGGTGCTATCTTTGACGATTGGCAAGGACAAGTTACTCCTTCGTATGTCATTATAAAAGATGGGGAGATGACCCAAGGCCTAACCGGTATTCAGCCAAAATGGTCATTAAACTTAAGATTATGGCTGTCATCATTGGTTTAGACACACTACCCCGAGTTAAGTTCTAATCTGCGTCTCAATTCGTCTATAATAGCCGCTAACCACTTATCACTCATGCAGCCCTGCTGAAATTAAGGATGTTATATGTCGAACCCTGCGCCATTAAGCCCAACGCCTAAGTTTAAACATGACCCAGATTTTAATAATGGCAAATGGTTCCCAACTTGGAAGCCATTTAAAGGTGATTTAGATCAGCATCCGGTAGCAATTAATGAGTATCTTCCTCCTGGGAAAAGCATCATGTTGGGTATCCAGCATACCTTTGCCATGTTTGGCGCGACGGTTTTAGCGCCTTTGTTAATGGGCTTTGATGCTAACTTAGCCATTTTAATGTCTGGTATCTGCACCCTATTGTTCTTTTTACTTACAGGCGGACGGATGCCAAGTTATCTTGGTTCAAGCTTTGCCTTTATTGGTCCGGTCATCGCAGTAACAGCCTATGCCGGTAGCGGCCCTAACGGCAACTTAAATGTCGCTCTTGGCGCCATTATGGTCTGCGGTATCCTCTACTCGCTAGTCGGCTTATTGGTCATGAAGGTTGGTACCGATTGGATTGAAAAACTAATGCCACCTATCGTTACTGGTGCCATTGTGATGATTATCGGTTTAAACCTTGCCCCAGTAACCGTGCAAGGTGTTTCTGCCAATCAGTTTGATGCATGGATGGCGACGTTGACCGTCTTATTAATCAGTAGCGTGGCTATTTTCACTCGCGGTATGTTACGCCGCTTGCTACTGCTGGTCGGTCTTATCTTGTCTTATGTGATTTACTATCTGGTAACCAATGTACTTGGCTACGGCACTCCGATTGACTTTAGCGGCGTGCAGCAAGCCGCTTGGTTTGGCCTGCCTAATTTGCACACCCCTGAATTTAGCTTAAATGCGATTGTGCTCATTGCTCCGATTGCCTTTATTTTAATCGCTGAGAACTTAGGTCACTTTAAAGCCGTTGAAGGCATGACCAATTCGCACGTCACCCCGTATATTGGTCGCGCTTTTTTTGCTGATGGTCTAGCCACTACTTTTTCTGCCGGCTTTGGCGGCACCGGTGTGACTACCTATGCGGAGAATATTGGTGTCATGGCAGTCACCAAAGTATATAGCACAACCATCTTTGTGATGGCAGGTATTGTCGCTATCTTCTTGGGCTTATCACCAAAATTCGGTGCCATTATTCAGAGTATCCCGCCTGCCCTACTTGGCGGCGCATCAATCGTTGTCTTTGGCCTCATTGCCGTTTCTGGGGTAAAAATTTGGATTGATAACAAAATCGACTTTAGCAAAAATAGCAATCTAATTATCGCCGCTGTGACCGTTATTATGGGTGCAGGTAACTTTAGTCTACATTTGGGCGGCTTTGATCTGGGCGGTATCGGTACTGCAACGTTAGCGGCGATTATTTTAAATGCGCTATTTAATCGTGAGATTTTTGTAACAGATGGGCTAAAGCCTTAACCTTTGAATCGAACAAAAAGCGTGGGTATAACAGTAGGTACAACAGAGTAGAACAGGCCAAAAATCATATAACGCTTGGGAACCGTAAAAACTACTACATCACTTTATTTATGTCTATAAAAGCGAGAAAAAAAACGATAACGGCGTAGCTTTGTATTTTGGCGTAACGGCTTTGGCTTTAATGAACCCAAATAAATAGCGAACATAGTCAACGCTGCGCCTACCCACTGTATAGCGTTAATGGGCTTATTGAGCCAAAAATAGTCGATGATTAAAGCAGCGACAGGCTCACTTAATAACAATAATCCAGTCAACGCCAGAGATAGCTTAGGAATAGAATACGCAATCAGCCCCCAAGCCAAACACTGCATCACGGTGCCATAAATAATAATCCAACCAAGTTCACTCAGGCTATTGGGTAGCATCTGCCCACTATCGAAGACAAACATCGGTATCAGCATCGCTAGGCTACCACCGATACTAACCCGCTGCATTAAGATAAAAATCGGAGTCGGTGCGGCTTGGTGCGTCAATCGAATAAAGGTCATAGATGCCGCCAACATACTCGCTGACACTATACCGGTAATAAAACCATACGCGGCGTGATGATTATTGGCAAATTCAGGACTCGCGATAAATACCACACCCAGCAGCGCAATCACTAGGCTAATTAACTGCAAAATAGTCTGACGCTCTTTGAAAATTAAAAATCCCAGCGCGGCCAAAAAGAATATTTGCAGACTGTTTAATAAAGTTGAGATACCAGGGCCAACGGCATAAATACTTTCGTGCCATAGCGCCAAATCTAGCCCTAAAAAAGCACCGGATAGCAGACCATATATCAGTGCTTTTCGGCTATTATTAGCACTAATATCACTTGGCATATGCTGCTTAAAAACAGCGACTAAAGCAGTAAATACCAATCCAGATATCGCCAAACGCCAAAACGACATGGCGTAACCGCCCACCTCGACGTGAGCAACAATTAGGCTACCCAATCCAAAAATAATACAGCCTATAATAAGCCCTATGGCTGGTATTTGCGTATTGTCTTGTCGCTGATTCATTGAGCACCCGACTAAAATATATCCTTTATCTTGTCTGAAAATTAACCTAATTACTAAACACGGCTATCAAACAAGTTAGATAAGTCACCCCTTTAAAGCGCCTTATCTACTCTACTTTTAAAAATAGGATAATGTTCAAAATGGCGTAAGTTTGATACAGTGTAAACGAGCTTTAATTATGATTGTCACAATCTTTCAGTATAGCCATAATGGAATTTAATAAAAGCCCATTTTTAATCTCACTGCAACTGAGCCTGGACTTGTCTCCAAAATATGGACAGAGAACGAAGAGACACAAGAGGCAGCCGGTATCTATGTCTTTGATAACCTTAAAGATGCACATAGATATCTTGATAAGCATATCCAGCGTTTTCAGTCTTTTGGCTTTACTGATATTAATGCAAAAGTGTTCAATATTAACGAGCCGTTAAGTGCTATTTGCCATGCTACTTTTTAGCTCTTAAGATGTAATAGCTCTCCCTTAGTGGTGCGTTTACTTGGCGGAGCGTTTATTGTTATCAAAATACCGAGACAGCCCTCTATTTTCAACTCTATTTCTTATATTATTATTAGCACAAAAAAACAAAGCATGCTCTCAAGGAATCTGATATGCCATCAAAAAACGAAGTATTACGTTCACGCGTTAGATTATTAGGCTCATTTTTAGGTGATGCCATTGCCCGTCAATCAGGAGAAGACACGGTCAATACCATTGAAACCTTACGCAAAGGGTTTATTCAAGAACGCCGCTCACCTAATCCAGAAAATAAGCAAAAATTAATCGACCTTATCGCGTCATTAGACAATCAAACGCTTAAAAACGTTATCCGCGGTTTCTCGATTTATTTCTTTTTGACCAATCTCACAGAAGAGAACGCGCTACGTGAAGAGCGCCGTGTGCAAAAGGAGCAGTCGAAGCATTTTTGGCCTGGCTCATTCCGTAATACCCTGCTTGAATGTAAAGAGCGCCATATTGAAGCGGATCAAATCAAGGAGCTGATTGATCAGCTTAAGTTCATACCGGTATTTACGGCGCACCCAACCGAAGCACGCCGCCGTACTACCATGAATATTTTGCAGACCTTATATGCGCACAGTAATGCGTTAAATGACTTCCCTGAAGGCAGCATGGCTTATGAGGAGGCAAAACAAAAAACCGCCGATACTATTGATTTGCTATGGTCATCGGATGAAGTACGTACGCGTAAACCACTGGTCTATGACGAGATTAATAACGGGCTGCATTATTTCAATGCCAGTCTGTTTACTGCCATTCCTAAGGTCTATCGCAATATTAAAAACGCCATTGTGGATGTCTACCCTGAACTATCAGATTACCCTATTCCAGCGTTTTTAAGCTTTGGCTCGTGGATTGGTGGGGACAGAGATGGCAACCCGTTTGTGACTCATGAAACCACCAAAATGGCCGTATTAATGCACTCTAATACCGTGCTGCGCCACTATCAGGTAATGATACGCAAACTACGCCGTGAGCTGATTCATAGTGACACCATCATAGAGATTGCCCCTGATGTTTATGAGCGCATCAAAGCCTATAGCGAGCTTGATCAAAAGATTTTTTACTACAATCCTGATGATTACAATAATGAGCCATATCGCCGATTGTTATCCATTATCTTGGCAAAAGTAGCAGCAACTAACGAGTATATTCAAAGTGAGGGTAATAATGCTGAAGCGGCCGCAGATGCTTATAGCACGCCGCGAGCATTGTTAGATGATTTACGTCTCATCCGTCAGAGTCTACGTACTCATGATGCCGCACATGCCGAAGGCTTATTGCTTGATATGATTCGCTTGGTGAAAACCTGTGGATTCCATCTGGCAGCACTTGATATCCGTCAAGACTCCGGCTATCACGGAGAAGTAATTGCAGACATCTTTGCTAATGCTTCAAACCTGCCTGATTATCAGTCGCTTAGCGAGCAAGAAAGACAAGAGTGGTTAACGCGCTTGCTAGAGAAGCCAGGTGTGCCACTGATTTATGCTGATAACTTAACTGAGCAAACCCGTGAACAGTTAGCGCTGATGAATACCATTGCTAAGCTGCGTAAATTGGTTGGTGAAGACACTTTTGGTAGCTATATTATCTCTATGACCAACAATGCTAGCCAATTGCTAGAGGTCTTATTACTGATGCGTTTTGCGGGCTTATCGGGGATTGATGGGGATGGTAATTTATACGCCGCTCTTCCTGTTGCGCCATTATTTGAGACCATTGATGATTTAAAAAATATCGATAAAATCATGCCGATGGTGCTTGATAACCCGTTGTATCGCAAACTACTTGAGCAGTCAGGTAACATTCAAGAGATTATGCTTGGCTATTCTGATTCCTCTAAAGATGGCGGGATTATTACCTCAGCATGGCAGCTCTATAGTGCGCAGCAAACCATCACTGATATTGCTAAAAAGTATGGCATTAACACGCGTCTATTCCACGGCCGTGGTGGTTCTGTCAGTCGCGGTGGTGGCTCAACCCATCAGGCAATTGCTGCTCAGCCAGCCGGTACATTGAACGGTCAAATCAAATTCACCGAACAAGGTGAAGTGCTGTATGCCAAATATGCTAACTCAGATACCGCCGTATTTGAGCTGACTATGGGTATTACTGGCGCATTAAAAGCCAGCTCATCACGTTTTGTCGAACAGCCAAAGCAGTTAGACAGTTATGAGACTTTATTCGCGCGTCTGGCCGAAGCCGGTGAACAGCAATACCGAGCACTGACAGACAATACCGAAGGCTTCTATCAGTTCTATTCAGAGGCAACGCCGGTACAAGAGATTTCCTTATTAAATATCGGCTCACGCCCTGCGCACCGTAAAAAAGGCTTACCAAGCAAATCAACCATTCGTGCGATTCCTTGGGTGTTTGGTTGGTCACTGGCTCGCTTTACCCTGCCTGCTTGGTATGGTGTAGGCAGTGCGCTATACAGTGTCAAACAAGATGAAGCATTAATGAAAGAGATGAATGAGAATTGGCCATTCTTTAATGCCTTTATCAGTAATATTGAAATGGCATTTACCAAGTCTGAGATGAGCATCGCCCACGCTTATAGTCAATTGTGCGATGATGCTGACTTGCGTGAGCGTATTATGCAAGCGGTAATTAAAGAGCATGAGCTGACAGAATCTGGTCTTAACTCGTTGCTTGAGCAAAGCTCGCTGTTGTCTAATCAGCAAGAGCTGGCCAATTCATTAGAATGGCGTAATGCATATCTAGATCCGATTAACTATATCCAAATCGAACTACTAAAACGTATGCGCCAAGACAAAGAGCATGAGAATCAAAGCAATGACGGATTAGCAGTAGAAGACCCACTCATTCGCAGTATCAATGCTCTAGCAGCAGGGTTACGTAATACAGGTTAATAAATTGCCTCTAATTAGAGTCTAATAAAAACGCCCATCGCAAATTTGTGATGGGCGTTTTTATTGGGTACTCAAAATAAATCATATGAGGTTTAAAATTATCTGTAACTATCCACTCTACCATTTAATCGTTTACTTGATACGGCCGACTTGATAAGCGCAATAACCTCATCGATGTTGGCAGAGGAAGCGAAATATGCGATGTCTCATAATCTAGTAAAAGCTCATTCATTATAAGACGGTGCTTCGCAATTTTTTCTGCATTATCACGCGCAATCCAGTGCGGCTGTAAATCAATGCGAAAACTCTCGCTTGGATCCTTTTTATTTTCAAAAACTACCCGATAGATGCTTTCATAAAACAAGCGTTTACGCCTGACATAATGGTTTATCTTCTGAAGCACCTGTTCATCACTTTTTAGTAGCTGCTCACTGGCAATAAAAAAGCCCATCACCAGTGTGAGGGGCTTTTTCTTAATAACGCTTGTCTGCTATATATTAACCTTTTAAAATATTAACCTTTTAAAGGCAATCAGCTTACTGCATTATCAATGACGTTTGCTTACTTAGCAGCAGCAGCTTGAGCAGCAGCAACTTCAGCAGCGAAGTCTTCTTGTTTCTTCTCGATGCCTTCACCTACTTCAAAGCGTACGAATTCTTTAACAGTTACGCCGTCAGCTTTAAGAACGTCACCAACTTTCTTCTCGTTGTCCATTACGTAAGCTTGACGAACCAATACAACTTCGTCTAGGTACTTACGTAGGCCACCTTCGATCATTTTTTCGATAATGTTGTCAGGCTTGCCAGACTCACGCGCTTTCGCTTCAGCGATTTCTTTTTCACGAGCTAGGATGTCAGCAGGTACGTCAGTGTCATTAACCGCTACTGGGTTGAATGCAGCGATGTGCATAGCAAGGTTTTTGCCGCTGTCTTCGTTGCCGCCTTCAGTAGAAACAACAACACCGATACGTAGGCCGTGACGGTATGACGCTAGGTTATCGCCTTCAACGATTTTTGCACGGCGTACTTGGATGTTCTCACCAATTTTTTGTACTAGAGAAACACGTGCTTCTTCAACCGTTTGACCATTACCATAGTCAAGACCAGCGATTTCAGTAACGTCAGTTGTGTTGTTTGCTAGAGCAAGCTCAGCAACTTTGTTAGCGAACGCTGTGAAGTTGTCATCTTTAGCAACGAAGTCAGTTTGGCAGTTCACTTCAAGCAAAATAGCTTTGTTGCCTTCTTGAGCGATTATGATGGCACCATCAGCTGCGATGTTACCCGCTTTCTTAGCGGCTTTTGCTTGACCAGATTTGCGTAGATTGTCAATGGCAGTTTCTACGTCGCCGCCAGTTTCTTCTAGGGCTTTTTTACATTCCATCATGCCAAGGCCAGTACGGTCACGAAGCTCTTTTACTAATTTAGCAGAAATCTTAGACATATTTTTACCTCTGGTTTAGTGGTTATTTATAAATTATAAGTAATAGCAATACTGATAAATTGATTACCATTTTCAACTTATTAAACCGACAATGTGCCGTATTCATAATGTTGTTATTGTCAATATATCAATTATCATAAAAGGTAGTTATTGAGCCGATTGTAAGTTTATAAAATGACAAGGGCATGACGAGGGTTTCCACATCATGCCGCAGTACATCATTTGATACTTATCAGTTTAGGAGTTTTTTGTATAGACTTGGCACTATGAGGATATTTTATCAATGCCATATACCAAGCCTATTAACCTATCTACTTAATACTAAGTCCTAATTGCTCAGGTCTTAATTACTCAGCTGAATCAGCTTGTGCTTCAGTAGCTGGGGCTTCTTCTTGAGCATCAGCAGCGGCAGGAGCTTCAGGTGCGCCGCCAGCTTGTGTTTTAGCATACTCTTTACCAGCAATGATAGCATCAGCCATACGAGTAACATATAAAGTTACGGCACGGATAGCATCATCATTTGCAGGGATAACGTAGTCTACGTTGTCTGGGTTAGAGTTAGTATCAACAATACCAATAACTGGGATACCTAGGTTTTTAGCTTCTTTAATAGCGATGGCTTCATGGTCAACGTCTACAACGAAGATAGCGTCTGGTAGGCCGCCCATGTTTTTAATACCACCTAAAGAGCGCTCTAGTTTTTCCATAGCACGTGTACGTTCTAAAGCTTCACGCTTAGTAAGCTTAGCGAAAGTACCGTCTTCAGCTTGTTTTTCTAGCTCTTTTAAACGGTTGATTGACTGGCGTAGTGTTTTCCAGTTAGTCAACATACCACCTAACCAGCGATGATCAACATATGGTTGACCAGCACGGAGTGCTTGTTCGCGAATTACTTCGCTCGCAGCACGCTTAGTACCAACAAATAATACTTTGTTGCCTTTAGCGGCTAGACCGTTTACGTAAGTCAACGCTTCGTTAAATGCTTTAACTGTGTGTTCAAGGTTGATGATATGAATTTTGTTACGCGCACCAAAGATATACTGGTTCATTTTTGGGTTCCAAAAACGAGTTTGGTGACCGAAGTGAGCACCAGCCTGTAGAAGGTCGCGCATTGGCATATTAGTTGGACTGTTTGACATGTAAAATTCCTTAGTTATTGGGTTATGCCTCCACACTGCAAAAATCACCGATTTATCGACACGCATTTGCTCTTTTGCACCCGCCTTTGCTTATCTCTAAGCACAGACATAGGGGCAGTCAAGCAAATTAGTCAAGCCGATAAACACCCAGCAATTCTTAAACGCAATGTGTGTGTCATTGGTTGAATAAGTGAGTTTATTGCTTTGTTCTATCTCTAAAATTTAGAAATAAAGCAAGGCGCATATTTTAACATAATAAAAGGCAGAGTAGAAGTGGCAATCCTCGCCTATTTATCGCTTAACATACCAATTAATACATTGCTCAATATGCCGCTTAATATACAATCAGCGCTGCTATTTATGCCACTCTTTGGTTCGCCCTACTTTAAATCATTGAATTCTTTAAAATCAGCAGCATATTAACAGTCAGCCTAGTAGCGATGAATGTTTGCTATTTCAGGTGCTTATTAGGGTACTTATTAAAGTATCAATTGATAATAAACCGTTAAATATTTACCGTAACACAGTGACAAATTAAATGAATAACGGCCTGTGTTATAATTACTTTCTGTTTTATTTACGGTCTATGTTCGCTTCAAAAGGGTCTAATTTTGTCACGCTTATGCTGCGTTATTACGATCCTTATCCTGCCAAAGCTAGCAATTGATTATCGATAACTTAAGTGACAAGACCGAGATTCACTCTATTTCTTTTTTATTCACTTCAACGACGTAAAATAAAAATATTATGACAAATACCCAAGATTTAATTCTCGCGCCCGATGCGATCGAAAAAATGCGTGTCGCCGGCAAACTTGCCAGCGATCTATTGGTAATGCTTGATGACCATGTTAAAGAAGGCATCAGTACCGAAGCGCTTAACCAAATTGCTCATGAGTTTACATTAGATCATGGCGCTATCCCTGCCCCATTAAACTATGGTCAACCGCCCTTTCCTAAATCCATCTGCACCTCAGTAAACCATGTAGTCTGTCATGGTATTCCGTCTGAAAATAAGATTTTAAAAGATGGCGATATTATTAATATCGATGTGACGGTCATTAAAGATGGTTATTATGGTGATACCTCTAAAATGTGGATCATCGGTGAAGGCTCAATTATGGCGCAGCGTATTTGTGACGTGGCTCAAAAAGCGCTTTATGCAGGTATGGCTGTGGTTAAAAATGGTGCACATTTAGGCGATATTGGCGCCGCTATCCAAGAAGTGGTTGAGCCTGAGCGTTTTAGCATCGTTCGTGAGTTCTGTGGCCATGGTATTAGTAATACCTTCCACCATGAGCCGCAAGTGATGCATTATGGCCGTAAAGGTACTGGTATGGAGCTTAAGACGGGTATGACCTTTACCATTGAGCCGATGATTAACCAGGGTACTTGGAAAACCAAGATTCTTCCCGACCAGTGGACGGCAATTACCAAAGACCGTAAGTTATCTGCGCAGTGGGAACACACGCTGATGGTAACAGACAATGGCTGTGAAGTATTTACCACACGCCCTGAAGAAGATTTAAGTTTTTTAACTGCTTAGTACACTCAAAAGACTGCCTTGGCAGTCTTTTTTTTGGCATGATTACTGTTTAAACTGGTCTTATATTTAAACGGATAACGCCGTCATACCGACTATAAAGCTTGGAAGCCACTATGTTTATTCACGACCCCACCGACCCTCTTATTACTCCTCTGCCTAATCTAAAAGACAATCCTGCACGCAATTTAGGCATTCCAGACTGGCTAAAGCAAGTCGAGTCAGATATCTCTAAAGCTTTAGAGCGAGGTGTGGGTATTAGACAATTGGTCGGTGCTCGAGCCTTTGCGATAGATACCTTATTGGTTGAGCTCTTTAAATTACATGGATTAGAAGACACCAGTCTGGCTTTATTTGCAGTCGGTGGTTATGGGCGTGGCGAATTATCGCCACACTCTGATGTGGATATTTTACTGCTTGCACCCGAGGCGGTTAATGATAGTGAAGCCAAAAAGGTCGACGGTTTTGTGGCCAGCCTTTGGGATGTGGGCATTGAGCCAGGATTGGCTGTACGCAGTGTCGCGGACTGCTTGCAAATAGCGAAAGACTTATCCGTTGCGACCAATATGTTAGAGGCGCGCCTACTTATCGGTAATGAGGCACTGAGTACGGTGCCAAATAATGTGGTCGAAGAGGTCTGGTCACAAAAAGACTTTTATGAGGCCAAAATAGAAGAGGCCCGTGCCCGCCATTTACGGCATAACGGCACTGAGTACAATCTCGAACCGGATATCAAAAAGTCCCCTGGCGGCCTACGTGATATTCACACCATTGGCTGGGTCACCAAACGCTATTTTAGAATCAGCAAGCTGTATGACTTAGTACCGCAAGACTTTTTGACCGAACGCGAATTTGACGAGTTGATGTTTGCCGAAGGCTTTTTATGGCAAATCCGTCATCATCTGCATCATCTGACTGGCCGTAATGAAAACAAGCTGCTGTTTGATTATCAGCGTGATATTGGCGAGCTGATGGGTTATATCGAACAGCCTGATGATGAGCCAAATGCCGCGGTTGAGCGTTTTATGCGCGACTATTATCGCTGTGCCATGCAAATCTCGACCTTATCTGAGATGCTGACCTCACATTATTATGAGACCTTGATTGAGGCGCGCCTGCCAGAAGCAGAACGCCCCAAACAGACTGTACTCAACGCCCGCTTTAACAAAATTGGTGACGACCAAATTGCCATTGCCCATCATCATGTGTTTGCGCAGCATCCAGAAGCGATTCTAGAGATGTTCTTATTGATGGGACAACACGGCATCAAGCATATCCGTACCCGTACATTGCGGGCACTTAAAATTGCAGCACGTGGTATCGATCAAGCTTACCGTGATAATCCGGTGCATCAACAGCTATTTTTGGATAACTTAAAAGAGCAAAACTACCTATTCCATCGTCTGCGTATCATGAAACGCTACGGGGTTTTAGCCAATTATATGCCGCAGTTTGTACATCTTATTGGACTGATGCAATATGATTTATTCCATCGTTATACGGTAGATGCGCATATTCTACTACTGGTGCGTATGCTGCACCGCTTTACCGACCCAAAATATAAAGATGAATTTGCATTAGTGAGCTCTATTTACCAACGTATCGAGCGTAAAGAGATTATTGTACTCGCCGCTATTTTCCATGATATCGCTAAAGGACGAGGTGGTGACCATAGCTTACTTGGCGAAGAGGATGCGATTGAGTTTTGTCTAGCGCATGGTATGAGCGAAGCGGATGCTAAGCTAATCGGTTGGCTGACTCGTTATCATTTATTAATGTCAATGACTGCACAAAAACAGGATATCTCTGACCCAGAAGTGGTCACGCGATTTGCCAACCTGGTCGGTAACGTCACCCACCTGAATCACTTATATGTATTAACCGTCGCCGATATGAATGCGACCAATCCGCAGCTATGGAATAGTTGGCGTGCCAGCTTAATGCGTCAGCTATATACGCAGACGCGCCGTATTTTACGAGCTGATTTGGATGCGCCAACCAATCGCCAGGAGATGATTGCCACCACACGCAAGCAGGCACTGGCCATGCTTGATAAGGTCGATAATCAGCATATGAACCGTGACGAGGTGTTGGCGTTATGGGATGAGCTCGGTGATGAGTATTTCCTACGTGAAATACCAGAAGCCATTATGTGGCATACCGAAGCAATTCTTAATCACCCACCGATTGGTAAAGCGTCTGACGCCAGTAGCGAGCCGTTAGTTGTGCTACGTGAACACCGCGAGCTTGCGCTTGATGCAGTGCAGATTTTTATTTACACTCAAGATCAAGCGAATCTGTTTGCGGTTACTATGGCCGTCTTTGACCAGATGAATCTAGACGTGCTTGATGCGCGCATTATTACCGCAACCCGAGATTTTGCGCTAGATTCATATGTACTACTTGACCGTCAAGGTACATTATTAACCGATCCTGAGTCGCGTGAAGAGCTGACGCATCGCTTGATTGATGCCTTTAAGAATCCAGAAACACCCAAGTTGGTACAAAAGCGTCTGCCGCGCCGTTTAAAGAACTTTCAAGTACCAACTACCATAGATTTTAACTATAATGAAGCCAGTCGCCAACATGTCATGAGCCTCACCACGCTCGACCAACCAGGACTACTGGCACGTATTGGTCAAATCTTCTTGAATGAAGGTATTGAGGTACATGCTGCCCGTATTACCACATTGGGTGAACGTGCTGAAGATATGTTCTATATCAGTGACTTGGGGGATGCTGCGCTTAGTGATGAGAAGCTTAAAAAACTAGAACAAGCCTTAATAGAAGCATTAACACCGAATAATCAGTAATGGATATAGAGTCAGCATAATTGGCTGATTTTTAGTCAGATTTAACCCGACTAATCCGGCTATCCTGTTAATGATGAGCTGTCAGCAACCACACTATTTTGCATCAATAATACTTTCATAATATAGGCAACCAATGAACCAGAAACTAGACTTATTGCACCCCTACCCGTTTGCCAAAATGGCAACGCTGATAGCGGACTCTCAGCCTGCCGCACAATACGACACCATTAAACTGGGTATTGGTGAACCTAAACATGAGCCGCCTGAACTTGTTCTTGATGTGCTACGTGATAACTTAATGAAAGTGCAAAATTATCCGAGCACTGGTGGCTTGCCTGAGCTTAGCAGCGCCATCGCAACTTGGCTCAAAAAGCGTTTTCATTTAAATTATATTGATGCAAGCAGCCAAATCATTCCGGTCATGGGCACGCGTGAGGCCATTTTTAGCTTTGTACAAGCGGCGGTGAATACCGATTCATCTGTTAATAAAGAGACAAATACTAAGCCTGTAGACAATAAGCCACTGATTATAATGCCCAATCCCTTTTATCAGATTTATGAGGGTGCAGCACTATTGGCCGGTGCCGAGCCTTATTTTGTGCCGTGCACTGCAGATAATAACTTTAAGGGCGATTATCAAGCCGTTCCAAGCGATATCTGGGAGCGTGCGCAAGTTGTTTTTGTGTGCAGCCCGAATAATCCAACTGGTGCGGTTATGAGTGAGGCCGATTGGAAAGCACTCATTGAGCTGTCTGATAAGCATGACTTTATTATTGCCAGTGACGAGTGTTATAGCGAGTTGTATTTTGATAAGCCGCCACTGGGTCTGCTTGAGGTGTGCGCTAAGATAGGCCGTGATGATTACAAAAATTGCGTGGTCTTCCACTCTTTATCAAAGCGCTCAAATCTACCGGGTCTACGTTCTGGTTTTATCGCCGGTGATGCAAGCCTACTTAAGCCCTATCTGCAATACCGAACCTATCAAGGCTGTGCGATGCCAATTCATCATCAACGGGCATCTATCGCAGCTTGGCAAGATGAGGCTCATGTTGAGCATAATCGTGCTCTTTATGCCCAGAAGTTCGATTTGTGGATGTCAGAGCTTGGCGATACACTACAGCTGCACAAACCGGATGCCGGATTCTATCTATGGGTACAAGTGCCTGAGCAATTTACAGATACCCAAGGCGAGCGTGATGACGAAGCCTTTGTCAAAGCACTGTTTGAGCAGGTCAATATTCATGCCTTAGCCGGTCGTTACCTCTCACGCGAGATTGATGGTTTTAATCCAGGTAAAGGCTTTGTTCGTCTAGCCTTAGTTGCCAGTGTTGATGAGAGCCGCGCAGCTATTGAGCGCATCAAAACCTTATTAACCAATACCGCTGCCCAATAATATTTAATTGAACTGCTTTACCGATAATTAGGCTTTATCCGTATTTAACTCGCTATACCCTTTAATACTAAAACACCCTGCATGCCACTCTATAGTCAACGGTACATGGCCTTATAGGGTGTTTTCTATGTTTAAGCCAATATTATCATCAACAAAACATACTCCGAGCCCTTTAATTCCTTATTCAACGATTATCTACATATTAGTGCTACCCCTATGATTCTGCCTACTTCACGTCCATGCTTATCACACCCTACGTCCTCTAATCAGACAGCGTCTACCTCTTGCTTACGCAAAAAACTAACCACTGCATTAAGCCTCAGTTTGGGACTAAGCTTAGGCAGCACGGCTCAAGCTCAATTGCCTGCACCGGTTGAATCCATGCTAAATCGAGCCAATATCAGCACCGATGATATTAGCTTAGTTATTATGCCGGTTACACCTGCCAATACCCAAAACAAAGCAGGCAATGCTACTTCAGAGAGTAGCGCCAATGATAATAGCGACTCTATTGAACAAGCGGCTAATCAATCAAATACTGCCTCTACTACTGCTAGTTCAGCTGCCACCCCTACTAGCAATTTACCACCTATTGTCAAACCAAAACCAGAAGAGCCCGTGCAGGAAGAGGTAACGGTTGATACCACAGATGCGCTGCCACCTGAAGAAAATGACAATCAAGAACGTGAGAAGGCACAGCCCATAAAGGCCAATGACAACGAGATTATCAGCCCGCTAACTGCACCAATTCGTCATTTGAGCGATATACCGCGTACACCGGCCAGCACTATGAAGCTGATTCCCACCTTTATTGCGCTGGATTTATTGGGCCCTGATTTTGTGTGGTTTACCAAGGTGTATTATACCGGATATGTGTCCGCCAATACCTTACATGGGGATTTGATTATTCAAGGCAGCGGTGACCCTAAACTGACGCACCGACGTTTAGCGATGCTGCTCAGCCAAGTCAGAAAAGCCGGTATCCGTCATATCGAAGGCGATATTGTCCTTGATAGTTCTGTGTTTCAAGGTGTGGGCAAAGACCCTGCTTCCTTTGATAACGACCCACTGCGTCCGTACAATGCTAGTCCAGACGGCCTATTGATTAATTTTAATAGCATTGAGATGACCACCATTCCAATGAGTAGCAGTACTCAAAGTGGACGCGCAAAAATATTTTATAAGCCAAGATTGGCCGATTATAATCTGCCAGAGACCATTCCTATTAGTCATTCAGGCCGCTGCTCATCTGTTCGTTATAGTCTAGCGCCGAGCTGGCAAAATGAAGGCTTAAGTATCGCCAAGCCATTACCTGCCGCTTGCGGGGCGCATACTTTTTATATCGCCTATCCTAATGTCAAAGATTTTGCTCAACGTGTGGTCAAAGAAAAATGGCTGAATCTAGGCAATACTATGTCGGGCAATATTAAATTTTTAGGCCTAGGTAATACGTTATCAGGCGATACCATTAATACCGAATATCCACTAAAAACACGCTTTGGTAGCTATATGGATATGAGCAAAACCGGTAATAAGGACAAGCTATTGGCCGGCTCGTTATCGACTATACCGTCATCACCGTTGCCTTTAGTAACTTATCCCTCGTTACCGTTATCGCAGCAGATTTACGATATTAATCACTATTCTAATAACGTGATGACCGAGCAAGTGACTCTGACTCTGCCTTTATTTGCTAATCTTGATGGTACCTATAACAAAAGCAGCTCGCTGCAAGATCGTCATTCAGATTACAACAAAGCATTGGGCGTGATTGATTACTGGTGGCAAAAGAACTTACAGACACCGGCACCAGTCATGTCAAATGGCTCCGGCTTATGCCGTGATTGTAGCGTCAGTGCGGACAATTTAGCTGAACTGCTAACCTATGCTTATAACCATCCTAATTTTGATACCTATGTGAATTCGTTAGGCATCGCGGGCGTCAGTGGTACGATTAGCGAGCATGCTGACCGCTTACCAAAGTCTGCAGCCATCGGCCGTGCATGGATTAAAACCGGTACCTTAAATAATGTGACCTCTATGGCCGGTTATGTGCATGGGAATTCTGGACAAGATTATGTGGTAGTCGGCATTATTAATGGCTCGAATACACTTAACACCTACGATGCGCGAGTCGTTCTTGATACCATGCTTGATTGGACGACCAAACATTAAGTCAGGCACTAAATAAAGTAGCGAGCGTCATAGTATAGCGTCCGTATTCATACAATAAGCAAATAGGATGAGCCATATGGAGAATTTCTTCTTTCACAACTGGGAAACTCTGATTCGCATTGTGATTTCAGCGGCTGTGGTTTACTGTTGTATTGTCTTATTTCATAAGGTTTCAGGTAAGCGTTCAAGCTCACAGCTCAATAACTTTGACTGGGTTGTGACAGTCATGATCGGCTCTATTGGCGCGAGTACCATTGTATTGAGTAATGTCCCTCTTATTGAGGGCATGGCATCTATCGTTACCTTATTAACCTTACAATACTTAGTAACAAAATATTCTGCTTTATCACCAGAATTTGCGAGCGTGATTTTATCTGAACCACGGGTAGTGTTTTATCAAGGTCAATTTTTACCAGAAGCAATGCGTCAAGAACGACTAACTCGTCAAGAGATTGAGTGCGCCATGCGTAGCGAAGGTATCCATGACTTTGATCAGGTGGCTGCGGTTATTTTTGAAAGTGATGCCAAATTGACAGTGGTTCCTAAACGCGATAAAAAAGAGCGCTATGATACAGAGGGTAATATCAAACCATCAGATACACTGCAGAGCATCACTTATTAAGCTTAAATAGTAGGCACAAAAAAAGGTTAGATGCGATACGCTCTAACCTTTTTTATTACCCGAGCCCTATTATTAGAGCATCGAAGGTATTGTATTTAACGGATGTCTTATTTAATACGTTTCCAAGTTTGGCTACGTTTTAATGGGGTATATTTGATATTACCGGTTAGCTTTAATGATTGACCATTATCAGCTAAAATCACTTTACCGCCATAGACTTTACCGGTTTCTGGATCGATTAAATCACCGCCAGACCATTTGTTATTACCATCTGACTTAAGGCCAGTGAGAATAGGTAAACCAATAATTGGTTTATTTTTTAAAGAGCCTGAGCATTTTGAACAAACTTCTTTGGCTTTTGAAGCATCATTGACTTTAATAATGGTGCCGGTCACTTTACCATTTCTTTCGGTCATTTTAATGACGGCTTTTTTCTCACCAGTTTTATCATCAACAGATTGCCATTGAGTGCCGTCTAATGACGCGGCCATTGCAACTGTTGACATAAGGCCCGTTAGGGTTGCAGTAGCAAGTAAAGTAGTAAAACGTTTCATAATCGACTCCTATCGAAAAAAATATAAATCCATTTAAGGTATTCAACCTCATCATATTACTTATAATAGAGTTACTTATAATATGACTAAGTTTTGGCTAGAAGAATAGGTTAACTATTCAAGCATTTAGCTCAATTCAAACCTCTAATCGGGTAAGAACACGCTAATCATACAAGGTAATTTTTATGTTGTCGATAGCTAAGCTTTGAAATAACACTTAAATCTAAGTTTAACAATAAGTTTTAATCAATCAGGTCACAATTGGGCATTATTATTGCTCAGTTGTGTAGCAACTGACTATATTGGGCTGCCTTCTTATTCTAAACAGACTGACCCCTCGCTATTTATCTTATACTCTCTATCACTATCCTATAGAAAATACTGCCATGACACGCTTTGTTAAAAAAACCTCCCCCGATATGAAACGCACTGGGTTACGACACTTGCCAATTCTAACCGTATTGGGCATTTGTTCAAGCCTATTGCTGACCAGCTGCGTTACCTCACCTACCGCGCCTTATATTATTGATAACAAAAGTTATCAATCTCAGGGCAAAAGCGAGCGCATTAAATATATTATCTTGCACTATACTGCTGAAAACGAGGCGCAATCTTTAGAGATATTGACCAAAGGCAATGTCAGCGCGCACTACTTAGTACCACTTGCTGACAACAATAAAATCTATCAGCTAGTGCCTGAAAGTGAGCGCGCTTGGCATGCCGGCTCAGGTGGATTTAATGGTCGAAAAATATTAAATGATACCTCTATCGGTATTGAGATTGTTAATCTGGGTATAGCGCCGCAATACCGAGGACGCAATGCTCAGGCTGAGCTTGATGCCAATAATGGCTATCACCCTTATAATCATTATGTTGGCTTTACCGATGTGCAAATCAAGAAAGTCGCACAACTGATCAAAGATATTACCAAGCGCTATGACATTCAGCCAACAGATATTATTGGCCACTCAGATATGGCGCCGTCTCGCAAAATTGATCCAGGCGCAAAATTTCCATGGGAGCGGTTATATAAGGAATACGGTATCGGCGCTTGGTACGATGAATATGATAAATACTACTTTATGAATTCACAGGACTTTGAGTCTGAAAGTATCATCGATATTAAGCAGCAGTTCCGAGAATACGGCTATGAGATAAATCATACCGATGAATGGGATAGACCTAGTCGCAATGTGGTTTATGCTTTCCAGCTGCATTTTCGTCCGCATCACGCAAATGGGATTATGGATTTAGAAACCTACGCCATTTTAAAAGCGCTTAATAAAAAATATAATCATAAAAATTAAGCGCTTTTATCAGTCGATACCTGCCAATTATACTGTGTGACTAGCGACCATTAGGTGCTTTAGTGGCTGCTTGATAAATGGGCATTACTTCAGGCAATTGCTTTTGAATCTTATTAATACGCTGCTGAGAGTTAGGATGCGTAGACATTAGAGTGACAACAGCATTGCTACGACCATTGACCGCCTCCATTTTCTTCCAGACAGAAACCGCTGCTTTAGGGTCATAACCCGCTTTAGCCATCAACAATAGACCACCTGAATCAGCAGCTGAGCTTCCGTATCGGAGCTATTTAAAAGAAGTGTTTTATGCAGATTATGAGTCATATATTTTTTATGACTATGTCCGCCCCTCGTCCCTCGGGGGAGAACAAGAACTTATATTAGAGTTAGGTATGACGTACTCTGTATACTAAAAGAATAAACGATATAATCGCAATAAATAACTTTTATTAATTGAAGTACTATTTATCATTTTGAAAAATTTGCATTCTAAATTGTGCTTTTACTACTTTGTAAAACTATATCCTTGACAAATATAAGGGAGTAATTAAAATAAACCTGCATCTAGGATTTGCCTAGGTGGTAGCGGATGTCAATCTTTGGGTAAGCGCCCCAAATGACCATTCTAACGTTAGAATGCTAATTTGTGTCGCTCCATAATCATCTGTTAGGTATACAGTTAGTATATTTATAATGGTTAGTAGGTTGAGCATATCGCATTTCCTCATACATGTTGGAGACTGTGCTGAAGAGGAGGTTGCCTTAGTAGATTGGTTTTATAGTCGAGGAGGTAACGTAGACTTTTGGGGGGTGCTTCGAGAGAAGTTAAGGACTGCAGTCATCTGACCCTCATAAGTTGGCATCAAATGAAGACTATTGAAGAAAGTTTTTTCAAAAAAAGACAAGGTAAACGCAATTATCTACACTTTGATAAAAAGCGTTCACCTACTTACTTATGCAAATATGTCACTAAACCTGCCAACATAATTAAACATTCTTTTTATCCTTTCATTTCTTATGACTTAAAAGAAAAAAAAGTTAAGCAAGGATATATACCTTTAAGAAAAAATCCTGCACTTCCTTTATTTACTTTAGTAAAAAATTATCCTAAAAAAATCCATCATCATTTTTACCCATTTATCTCATATAAAAAAGCTAAGTTATATGCTGTCCCAAAACTTAAGACTAGACCGATTAGTTATGCCAGTCATTTTGATAGCGATATCTATGCTTACTATGCTCACCTATTGACCCCATCTTATGAAAACTATCTTGTAGAAAATAATTTGCAAGACACTGTACTTGCCTATAGAAAAATAGTAAGAAATATAAGAGGGGAAAAGGTTTCTAAGTGCAATATCCATTTTAGCAAAGATGTGTTTGATGACATTACTAGACATAAAAACTGTGTTGTACTTTGCTACGATATCTCAAAGTTTTTCGATACGCTTTGCCATGTGATACTCAAGAATAACTGGTGTAAGATTTTGGATGAAAAGCATCTACCAGAAGACCATTACAAAATTTATAAAACCCTTACTAAATTTGCAACTGTCGATAAAACTTTACTTTATAAAGAGTTAGGCTTTTCTCTAAATTCTAGAACACTGCATAAGCGACATGAAGTACTATGTAGTTCTAAAGAGTTTCGAGATAGAGTTAGAGGAAAAGGATTAATTAGTATTAACACACTTGCGAAGGGAATTCCACAGGGCTCACCTTTGAGTGGACTATTATCAAATATATATATGATGGATTTTGACAAAAATGTGAAGGAATATGTGCAAGAAATTAGTGGGGAGTATTACCGATATAGTGATGATATGATTTTTATCATAGGTGATGAACATGAAAAGAACTTTGTTAATTTTATTGAAGCTGAGATACTAAAGCTAAAAATAGAATTGAATAAAAGTAAGACTCAAAGAGTTGTGTTTAAGGACGGTATTCTAGATTTTAATACGAGTAAAGTTAACTTTAACAATCCGAATAAACTTCAGTATTTGGGTGTGCTTTATGATGGTGAACAAGTACTTCTTAGAGATACTGGACTCTCGAAATATAATCATAAACTTAGAAAAGCTATCAGAATGCGTTCAGCACATTACAGGCGTTTGAAAGAAAACGATAGCCTAAAAGAACCTAACATTTATAAGAGAAAGCTTCATTGTCGGTTCACTTATATTGGCAAAAGAAACTACATTAGTTACGCTCTTAGAGTGTCCACAGTGCATAACTCTAAGAGTGTTAAAAGACAAGTAAAAGGTCATTATAAGCTATTTAATCAGTATTTGAATGAAAGGATATGATTTAGGTACGCTTTACGCACCATTTAGAACTCTTATTTGCAGAGTAGGTAGGCTGAGGCTTTAGCCCATTCCATAAGAACAAACTCGTAAAAAGGTGAGCCATTTCTGACTCACCTTTTTATTAACGTTCTGATTTAATTAATACAGCGTCTAACGCAACCAAGCACGTGCGTTACGGAACATACGCATCCATGCACCGTCATTTGCCCACTCGTCTGGCTTCCAGCTGTGGTTGACTGCGCGTAACGTACGTTCAGGGTGTGGCATCATTAAGGTCACACGACCGTCTGTACTACAGATACCAGTCACACCACCAAGTGAACCGTTCGGGTTCAGCGGATAAGTCTCGGTTGGATTACCTTGGCTATCCACATAACGCATTGCGATTTGACCATGGCTTGCCATACCGTTTACTTCCGTCTCAGTTAAGGTCGCGAAACCTTCACCATGTGCCACTGCGATTGGTAAAACACTGTCTTGCATACCTTTTAATAAGATAGATTTGGTACGCTCAACTTTTACGTTTACAGTACGTGCTTCAAAACGTGCCGACTTATTATAAGTGAAGCGTGGGAAGTTTTCTGCACCTGGAATTAAGTCTTTTAGCTGTGCCATCATCTGACAGCCGTTACACACGCCTAAGCTGAAGGTGTCAGGACGCGCGAAGAAGCGAACGAACTGCATACGCAAGTCGTCATGGAATAAGATTGAGTTTGCCCAGCCAGAGCCAGCACCCAATACGTCGCCATAGCTAAAGCCACCACAAGCCACTAGACCATTAAAGTCACGTAAATCGATACGACCGGCTAATAAGTCACTCATATGGACATCAACCGCATCAAAGCCTGCACACACAAAGCCTGCTGCCATCTCTAACTGACCGTTCACACCTTGTTCACGCAAGATAGCTACTTTTGGTTTGTTTGGACGGCTCTCTAAATATGGCTCTTCTACTTTTTGATTTAAATCAAAATTTGCCTGAGCGATTAGACCATGATGATTTGCATCTGCAATCAAATCAAACTCTTGCTGTACGCACGCTGGGTTATCACGTCGCTTAGCGATCTGATAGCTCACTTGCGTCCATGTTTGTTGTAGGTCGCTACGGCTAAATACTAGTGCATTGTCGCCTTGATGTGATGGCGTGATAATGGTTAGCTTATCTTGATTTGCACCGCCCACTGGCGTCTCAAAAGTCTGACCCACTAAGCTTAGCATGCCAGCTACATTATGCTCTTCAGCAAGTGCCATCACTGCTTCAACGTACTCTGGCAATACTTGAATGACAGCGCCAAGCTCTTCGGCGAATAACTGGCCTAATAGATTGTCATCGGTTAAGTTTAGGTTCACAGCCAAGCGATTGGTAAACTGCATCTCAGCGACCGCAGCCAACAGACCACCATCACCGATATCATGATAAGCGCTTATGACACCTTGCTCGTTACCGGCTTGGATAAAGTTAAAGAAGTTCACCAAGTCTTGTGGGTCTGCTAAGTCTGGGCTCTCATTACCTAACTGGCTTTGCGTTTGCGCTAGGATTGAGCCACCCAAGCGGAACTTACCGTGTGATAAATCTAAACGATACAAGCCTGCGTCTGCATTTTTAAGCTCAGGCGTCAATGTTTTGTTTACATCAGTGACTGGCGCAAAGGCAGTAATCACAAGACTCATTGGGCTAACCACTGATTTCTCTTCGCCCCCATCTTGCCAGTTAGCACGCATAGATAGCGAGTCTTTACCCACTGGGATAGCAATGCCTAATGCAGGGCACAGTTCTTCACCAACAGTATAAACCGCTTCATAAAGTGCCGCATCTTCTTTATCTTCACCACAAGCGGCCATCCAGTTTGCAGATAAAGTAATGTCTGAAATCTGATTGATGCGCGCACCAGCGATGTTGGTAATTGCTTCACCGACTGCTAAACGAGCTGAAGCAGACGGATCAATCAGCGCCACAGGTGGACGTTCGCCAATACTCATTGCTTCACCGGCGTCAGCTAATAAGCCTGAGCTAGTCACTGCGCAATCTGCCACAGGCACTTGATAACGACCCACATATTGGTCTTGAGTCACCATACCGGTAATTGAGCGGTCGCCAATACTGATAAGGAATGATTTACTGGCAACGGTTGGGTGACGTAATACGTCATGAACCGCTTCGCTGATATCAACTTGATCAAGCTGAAGTGCTTCAAGCGTACTTTCGCCACGCTCAAAGGCACGTTTCATTTGCGGCGTACCACCAAGCAATACTTGCATTGGCATATCAACCGGTTGTTCGTCTAATAAAGCATCATCCACTTGTAAATGGCGAATCTTAGTCGCTGTGCCCAAAATAGCGTACGGACAGCGCTCACGCTCACAGATAGCGTCAAATAACGCTTCACTTTCTGGACGAATAGCTAGCACATAACGCTCTTGTGCCTCATTTGACCAAATGGCCATTGGCGACATGCCCGCTTCAAGCGATGGAATATGGCGCAGGTTTAATACTGCACCCATGTCATGATCGTTAACCAACTCTGGCATCGCATTTGATAGACCACCTGCACCCACGTCATGGATAGAAACAATTGGGTTGCCATCTTGGCTTGCAGCGCTTGCTTCGGCATTATTACCAGCAAGTGACCAACAGCGGTCAATAACTTCCTGACAACGACGCTCCATCTCAGCGTTATCACGCTGAACAGAGGCAAAGTCTAAACCTTCATCAAGCTCACCACTGTCAACTGACGATGCTGCGCCGCCGCCCAAACCGATTTGCATCGCAGGGCCACCAAGTACAATTAATAAGTCGCCTTCTTGAATGCTGTTTTTCTCAACCAAGTTACGTTTGATATTACCGTAACCACCGGCAATCATAATTGGCTTATGATAGCCACGCATTTCGCTACCGTCTTGGTTTTTACTAGTATCTAATTGGAATGAACGGAAATAACCACATAGATTTGGACGACCAAACTCATTAGAGAAGTTGGCTGAGCCTAGCGGTGCTTCGGTCATAATCTCTAAGCTTGACGCCATACGATCAGGCTTGCCATATTTTTGACTGTTAACCTGACCCGATTGCTCCCACTTCTCTGGCATCTCTGGTAAATGTAGATGCGATACGTTAAACCCAGTTAAACCTGCTTTTGGTTTACCGCCGCGACCGGTTGCGCCTTCATCACGAATCTCACCACCAGCACCGGTTGATGCACCGGCATAAGGAGCAATTGCGGTTGGGTGGTTGTGGGTTTCGACTTTCATTAGAATATCGATATACTCCTTATGGAAGCCATATTGATGTATCTCAGTCGATAACAAATCATCGCTTAGCTCAGACTTTGGTAACGGATAGAAGCGCTGAGCTTCAAAGCCTTCCATGACCGCAGCGTTGTCTTTATACGCTGATAGAATACCTTGTGGGTTTTTCTCATGAGTATTACGAATCATTTTAAACAGTGATTTTGGCTGTACCTCGCCATCAACCGTCCATTCTGAGTTGAAGATTTTGTGACGGCAATGCTCAGAGTTAGCCTGCGCAAACATCATCAGCTCAACGTCAGTTGGATTACGTTTAAGCTCATCGACGTACGCCGCCATTAAGTAGTCAATATCTTCATTTGATAGCGCAAAACCAAACTGCTTATTGGCTTGTTCTAGCGCACTACGGCCCTGCCCGATGACATCAATATGGTTTAAGCACTCTGGGCTATGATCATCAAACAATTGTGCCAGCTTGCTCATATCGTACACCAAGCTTTGGGTCATACGGTCATGCAAAATTTGCTCGGCTTGCTTTGGTAGCTTAGCAGGCAAGTTATCCCCAGTTAGAGTAAAAACAACAACGCGCTCAACACGCTCAATATCAAGCTCACAGTTATTAAAGATGTCTGTCGCTTTACTTGACCAAGGCGAAATCGTACCAAAACGTGGGCTAACAATAACTTGGCATTGACCTTCTTTGGCTTCAATCGTGGCGACTTCTTCACCTTGATTGAGTAAGTCCAATGCTTTTTTACGCTCTGCATCGTTCAATTCGCGAGACAGGACATACACTTGCTGTGTATCAATGCCGGTCACATTAAGCGCCGTTTGGCTATTTAACTGCTCAATCAGCTGATTGGCTTTAAAGTCGGTTAAAAAACGGTGTCCAGCGAGGGTCATCATAAGGCAATTTCCGCAGTGTGAAAGTTTGGTGTAGAAAACTGTATTAAAGAGTCTTGAGGCAAATCATATAAATTGCATCACGTAAACAACCTAAAATCAGGTCAACAAAAAAGCTATATAAATTAGCCGCTATTATAGCAAGAAGTTACCCTTGCCGTCGCCTCGAAACTGTCATCTTTGTCCTGTATTTCTATAAAGTTTTGATTTTAATGAATGCCGTCTACCTAGAGCGTTTTTGACTCTGCCTGTTACTAAATTTCAGAACAGATGCATAGTCTTACTTAAGACGAACGTGCTCTTACATAAATCAGTATGGTTGTCATCATAAAACATTTAACATATGTTCAGTTATTTAGAAAAGATAACTTGAGGAAACATTCAAAAACAATAATCAACCAACCCACAAAAAAGGATATACCGATGAGTAAACAACAGGAAATAGATATCATTACTGCAATTGTTAAAGACGTGAAATTTGCGATGTTAACAACGTTAACGGATGAAGGGCATCTACATGCCTGCCCAATGACCACTAGCGAGACCAGCTTAGGCGCTCGTGAAATCTGGTTTATTGGTGATAAAGAGTCAGAAGCGGTTGCTAATATTAAGCAAAATCCGCAAGCCAACTTAGCGTACGTTAGCAACGATAATAAAGACTATGTCAGCATTAACGGCACAGCTGAACTGGTTGATGATAAAGCCAAATTAGAAGAGCTGTGGTCTCCTATCTATAATGCATTTTATGAGCACGGTAAAGAAGACAAAAATGTACAGTTGATTAAAATTGTACCAAACGGTGCTGAGTACTGGCGTAGTGGCAGCACCGTGATTAATACTGCAAAAATGGCAGCGGCTGCTCTACAAGATGGCAAAACTGCCGAGAGCCTAGGCGAAAATGGTTCAGTAGAATTCAATTAATCCTGAATGAAGGTCAGTTCACAGAACCTTTATTGATCAGCTTATAATCAACAAACAATAAGCAAAGAAAAGCCCTAACAATGTGTTAGGGCTTTTCTCATTTAGATATATCTGATTGGTCTAGCCACTTTGTTTTAAATAAGGCCAAGCGGCACGCATATAAATCATCATTGACCACAGCGTTAATATGACCGCTGCCATCATTAATATATAGCCCAGTATCTCAAGAGACTGAATATTTAATAACAGTACCGTAATCGCTATCATCTGAAACGTCGTCTTAAGTTTACCCACATAAGACACCGCCACACTGGTTCGTGCACCCAGTTCTGCCATCCATTCACGCAGCGCCGATACGGCAATCTCACGTGAGATAATCACGATGGCTGCGATTGCCATAATAATATTGGGATGCCACTGCACCAATACGATTAAGGCCGCAGCGACCATCAACTTATCTGCAACAGGGTCCAAAAAGCGACCAAAGGCTGAAACAATATTCATTTTACGCGCAAGATAACCATCTAACCAATCAGTAATGGCCGCCAGCACGAATAACAACGTCAATATCAAATGACGCAGCATACTGTCACTAAATGCATCCATATTCATGCCGATATTGGCAATAGCATTATCGGATATCATCGGAACACCGATGCCAAGCGCAGGCGGCCAATAAGCGATTGCGACAAACAGTGGAATCATCAAAATACGAGCGATGGTTAGATTGTTTGGCAAATTGAAGATGCTTGCTTCTTTTTCAGACATTGGCATTGATTCAGTCTTAATCGGTTGGGAGTTAATGGGTTTAGTCATAACGGGTCCGCTCAGGATATAGCATCGACAGCCTTACTGATAGGGTGTTGCTAGCTTAGCACTTCCATTCAAAATTAGTAAGCCCAATTCTGGAAGGGTCGGGTCAATACAGAGGGTTAATTCAGTGGCATTAATCGGAAAGGCCTAAGTAGGTCAATTAATCACATACCCACCATAACTTTTCGCACGCTTTAGACTTAAGCAAAATAACCATCAAAACGTACCACATTATTTTGCCATGTCTCATCTTCAACTTTTTTAGCAAAAACAGGGGCTGATACGGGTCTTTTTACCACCACTCTACCACCTGACTTCACACTCGTTAATGCTAAGTTTAATAGTCTGGCTTCTTCCTCACTATCTGGAGGATTGGCTATATGATGTAGCGCTTGCATGTGCTTACCGACTTTGGCGCCTTTATTGGTACTGGCATGCTCATAGCTGTTTTCTGGAAACATGGGGTCCAAATAAACCACATCGTAGCCATTATAATCGTTATTAATGTCAGAAAGATGATGCTCACTACTATTATCAATAACTTGACTTGACTGCGGTACCGCTTGCTGTATCCGTTGTTGCATATACTGAGCCGAATCTGCGCAGATAATATTTAATCTTGCCATCAGTTTATGCCAATTTTTATGCTGTGCCATCACCTGCTGTTCATGCAGTAATAACAGCGCTATCAGCGGGTTACGCTCAAGCAAGGTTACTTGCGCGCCTGTACTGGCCAATATCAAACTATCATGACCAAAACCTGCAGTGGCATCTAACGCTCGATTATCCTCATTAAGTTTGCAAGCTTGCAATATCAATTCAGACTTACGCCCTGCTCTAACCACACGGCGCTGCAATGTCTGCCACTCTGGCGCCACACTTATTTGATTGGCAACCAAGCTTAAATTTTGTTTCTCATCAAGTACCAAGAGCGGTATCGCATACTGCTCACTGAGCTGTTTGCGCACCTTTTGTGTCAGTTTCTGCTCTATCTTAATTGGCTCTAAAGATAGCGGTAAATCAGACTGCGCTGCCCGTTCAATAACCGCATCGACAGCCGTCACATCTAAGGCATTGGCATAAACAAAAGGAGCACGAACGATGGCCTTATTCATTCGCCTATCCTTGAATGTTATATCCAAACAACCAAGCTGCTAACAATACCAAGACACCAGTGGCAATACGTAGCCATGCAAAAATCGTAAAGTCACGACGGCTCACCCAGTCTACTAGCCAGCGAATACATAATAGCGCAACGATAAAGGATACCAAAACACCAACGCCTAGCACCACCCAGTCCTCGCTGCTGCTTAACACATCTTTATGCTTTAGCATATCTAGAAGGCCCGCACCAACAATAACGGGAATACCTAAAAAGAAGGAGAATTCTGCAGCCGCTTTACGCGAAACGCCAAGCCATAGCGCGCCAATAATGGTCGAGCCTGAGCGCGAAGTACCAGGAATCAATGCCAAACACTGGAACAAACCGATTAATAGGGCTGTTTTTAGACTCACATCTTCCGCTTCTTCCGCAATCACTGGAATAGGTTTTCGTTCTACATAGAAAATCAGAAGACCACCAATAATCAGCATAATAGCGACGGTATAAGGATTAAATAAATACTCCTTAATCTGATCCGCCATGGTAAAGCCCACAATCATCACCGGTATGGTTGAGACAATAAGACTAAGACCCAATTGACGTGGATTCTTCATCGTATGAGGGCCACTAGACTTACCTGTGATTAGACCCATTAATGCGTGCCATAAGCGTCCCCAATATTCATAGATGACCGCTAAGATAGCACCCAGCTGAATGACCACAATCAGTAGGTCTGCTTTGTCTTTGGTCCAAAAATCCATGATATCGGCTGATAAAATCAAATAACCTGTACTGGATATGGGTAGAAACTCCGTAATACCCTCAACGATGCCCATAATAATGGCTTGGAAAATGAGTAATATATCCAAAATAAGCGCTCACTCTAAAATGTATCAAATTAACAAAATTGGGAATTACCACACCTATAGGCAGCTTATTGTTTAAGCTTTACCCTGCTCTTTTAGGGTCTTCCAAGTATTATTACGCAGATAAACCGGCAAGGCTTGTTCTGCTGGCACGCCGCCCGAATGTAGATACTGAGCAATACCCAGTTTAGCCAGACTCACCGCGTCAGGATTTATGTGAGCTGCGACTGTTTGATTATCTTGAGAGGCTAAAAGCTCTGCGCCATTACCCGCGATTAGTAGCGGCTTCTCGGTAGCGCTCTCATAATCAAGGAGTCTCTCTTCACTACCCTCAGCTTGCAGCATCACTCCATTGGCGCTATTATCTAATAGGCCTAATTGATATTCGCCAAAATAGACCTGCTTCATTCTAGCATCAAGCGCAGCATATACATGCGTTGCTCCCAGCTCATCATAAGCTGTTTGCGCAATCGCAGCCAAACTAGACACCCCAATGCAAGGCAAATTATGAGCCACAGACAAAGCCTGTATCACAGCTGTATTGATTCGAATACCGCTAAATGGGCCTGGACCACGGTTAAATATGAGCGCGGTCACGTCTGCAAGCTTAACACCAGCTTGTTGCAATGCCGCATCAATCATTGGCAATATTTGCTGAGTTTGCTCACGCTTACCTGTCTGAGTGTGATTGCTTAATACCTTCAAATCTTGGCTAACAATTGCCACAGCGCATTGATCAAAAACGGTATCTACTGCCAAAAACATAGGAGCCTCTTTTTTAGCGTTGGGATGGCGGTATTTTTCAATCCACACCACATAAGAATAATGCGCCTTATCATACCACCTGCGCCGGTTTTGATAAATCACTATAGTGAAAGTGGATAGGGATTATTTTAATACCGTTAAACAGGTCATGCTTTATCGCATTAAAAAACCAGACAACTGCATTAGTCATCTGGTCTTAACATGGCGTTTAAGTCGGTCATTTTGGTTTTATTTAGGTAAATTTGCTGAAATTTGGCTTAAAATTTCATTAATCTCGCTATTAGCCTCTTCTTCCTTATCCAGACCACCGGTTGGGGTTAACTGGTTAAATACTTCTGGTAATAACTCGGCCAAACCTTGACGTACTTCGGTTTCATCCGCCCCTGTTTGCTGTACAACCTGATGAATCTCTTGCGTATCGAACAATTGATCAACTTCGTTTGGATCTAGGTTCTCATTCTCTTGTTCGGTACTTAACCAAGACTGAGCTTGTGGGCCATGACCCATGTTTTGGATTTTTGATAACGCACCAGATAAGCCGCCATTACGCTGAATCCAGCCTAAAACTAATGGCATCAAGGCTGCAATTAGCATACCTTTACCGCCGCCCATACCGGAGCGCGCTATACCGCCTCGATTACCGCCGCCTAATACGCTGCCTAGTATTGAGCCTAAACCGCCTGCACCGCCGCGACTATTGCCACCCATTTGGCTACTAAGTACGCTACCTAAGATATCGTCCATACCAAAGCCATTGCCACCAGTAGAACGAGGCGCTGCTTGTGCCCTGTTTCCACCTAATACGCTACCCAAAATATCACCAAGGCCACCGGTACGACGAGGCTGAATACGCTGGTTTACAGGGTTACGTTTTGCATCTTCTGGATCCATTGCTTGACGGGCAACTTGAGTGATTAGATTTCCTAGTAAGCTCATAATATATCCTTTATATTATTCGTTTTGAATAAGTAGTTTTAGCTAAGTTTATTTTAGATAAATAGGTTTAGGGAAAGCCCCTAATATCAGTCCAATATTATGGGATATCAAACAGGCAATCAATGCTTTTTGGTATCAAAGGTGTGAGATAAGGTATTAATAGCAAAATCGTGTTTATTTTAGTGATTATTGACGCCCTATTTCCATCTACTCAATACTTTAAGCTGACGCCAACACGTAGAATCGACTTGGTCTTGCCAAATCAGGACATTTTTTTGCCTTACTAAAGGATGAACCGTCTGAAACTTAAACTGAATAAAATGGGCAAAGCTTTGCACGTCTATAAGCTCAGCTTCCCATAATACCGGCGTCTCCCTACCGCGATATATCAGCTGCCAACGACTGGTCTTTTGTGTGTCCTCGGCCGATGTAAAATGCTGCGGCTGATGACTAAGTGATAGTCTCAAACCATATAACACACTGCTCAAGCAAACTATCACACCCACTGCCCACCAAGGCATTGCCAACACCGCCGCTGAAATCACAATACAAACCAGATAACTGGCTGCATATAAATGCCGCCAATAACTGGTAGTGCGAATACTAGAATCTATCCGGCTCAATAGACACTCCTTGATTCATTAATCTAGGAGCAGATAAACACTGAACCTCTAGGCAGCAAGCATGAGTCATTAAGATAAATTATCACCATGCTGCAGCTTTTTAAGCTTAAGCACCAACTCAGTCACTTCACTGTCCTCTGGAGTATCTTGATTCATAAAGTAGTTTAGTAAATCAGGATCTTCATAGGTCAGCAGCTTAGCAAACGTCGCTTGCTCGTCCGCATTGGCTTGCAAATAATGATGCTTCACGTAAGGATCAATATAAAAATCTAACTCTTTTAGTCCTCTGCGTGCCTGATAAATAATACGTCTTTGCTCGTTGGTTGGTTCTGGCTGTGTGGTCAAAATAAAGCTCCTCGAAATAAGACTAAATTTATTGCTATTAATAAAACTATATTCAATAACTGGCTGCACAATTATTCATAAAATGCTTAGCCTAACTATTTAGCTGTTGCCACAGCGCTAGCCCTTGCATCGTCAGACCGACATTATGAGTACGTATAATACTGGCGCCTTGCTGTACAGCCAACAAAGCTGCTGCCATGCCAATGCCATCCCTATCTATAGCGCTATGCTCTTTAAAGACTGCCACATCAGAATTGTGTAGCACCTCACCTAAAAAACGCTTACGTGAAATACCAAATAATATAGGCAGCTGTAGTTCATGCAGATGACTTAACTGATTGAGTAAGATTTTTTGATGCTCGTAATTTTTTGCAAAACCAAAACCGGGGTCAACAATAATGTGCTGACGTTTAACACCAGCATTTAGAGCACATTCAATACGCTGTTGTAGCTCAGATATCATCTCAAGCACTACATTGTCATAACTCGCCTGACTGCCCATGGTTGCAGGCTCACCGCGCATGTGCATTAACACCACGGGAATATCAAGTTTGGCTGCCATCTCTGGCGCACCGTCACGTATCAAAGCACGTACGTCATTCCAAATATCGGCGCCTGCTTGCACCGCCTGCTTTATCACTTTAGGCGAACTGGTATCTATTGAGAGCCAGATATCATCACCAAACTCTTGGCGAATCGCCTCAACGACGGGTACTACACGTGCACACTCTTCTTCTTCGGATACAGGCGTGGCATTAGGACGTGTTGACTCACCACCAATATCAATAATGCTAGCGCCTTCACTGAGCATTTGCTCGCAGTGCTTGATTGCAGCCGATAACTCATTAAATCTACCACCATCTGAAAAGGAATCTGGGGTAACGTTCAAAATACCCATAACATGGGGCTGACTCAAATCTAACGATTTTGATTTGGCATCGCTATTAAACTGATATTTTGTCATCAAGACATTTGGCAAGTCATGTAATTGCATGGTCATTATTCTTATTCAAAGACATTAACTAGTATGGATAACACATCATTTTATGCCCTACATTCTAACAGATATCAGAGGTAATAAGAGAGAGGCGCTAACTAATGACTAGAATAGTAGCCATAAAAAAGCCCCTCTCTATTGAGAAGGGCTCTTTGGAATAATGCAGGGTATGAACCAGTACCATCCATAACCGTAGTAGACTATATAATTAATCTACATGGCTGGTAATGGTGGCGGTGTAGCACCTGAGCTGATATTGTCATCTTTTGTCGGGGTTACATCTTTTTCTTGATATACTTTTGGCTCACGTGGTTCACGACCTGCCAAGATATCTTGTAGCTGATCTCTATCGATGGTTTCCCACTTCATTAACGCATCAACCATGATATGCATTTTATCTTGGTTGGCTTCAATGATTTCACGAGCGATATCATATTGCTCTTCTAAGATACGACGAATCTCTTCATCAACCTTTTGTTGAGTCGCTTCAGAAATCGTACGTGCGCCGCCACCGAAGTAACCTTGATTAGCATCATCATCTTCATAAACCATGATACCTAATGCATCTGACATACCATATTTGGTAACCATCGCACGCGCCATTTTCGTTGCACGTTCAAAGTCATTAGAGGCACCCGTGGTCTTCTGGTTCACGAACACTTCTTCTGCGATACGGCCACCAAACAAGATAGCGATGTCATTAAGCATCTTAGACTTATCTTGGCTCGTCTGATCAAACTCAGGCAACTGCCAAGTCACACCCAAGGCCCAACCACGCGGCATAATCGTTACTTTATGCACAGGGTCAGTGCCTGGTAGCATCTCTGCCACAAGTGCATGACCTGCTTCATGATAGGCAGTCGAACGACGCTCTTCTTCACGCAGTACCATAGACTTACGCTCAGGACCCATATACAGCTTGTCTTTCGCATCTTCAAAATCATGCATATCAACACTGGTCTTGTTACGGCGCGCTGCAAATAAAGCGGCCTCATTAATCAAGTTAGCAAGCTGTGCACCACTAAAGCCAGGTGTACCACGAGCAAGTGCGTTTATATCTACGCCCAAGGTTGCCGGCAGCTTTCTAAGATGCACTTTTAGAATCTCTTCACGGCCTTTGATATCTGGTAAGCCAACGTGCACCTGACGGTCAAAACGACCAGGGCGTAATAACGCTTTATCCAGTACGTCTGCACGGTTGGTTGCGGCAATTACGATAATACCATCATTACCTTCAAAGCCGTCCATTTCAACAAGCAGCTGGTTAAGCGTTTGCTCACGTTCATCATTACCGCCGCCCATGCCAGTGCCACGGCTACGACCGACTGCATCAATCTCATCGATAAAGATGATACAAGGTGCATTCTTTTTGGCTTGCTCAAACATATCACGAACACGTGATGCACCGACACCAACGAACATCTCAACAAAGTCAGAACCTGAAATTGAGAAGAAAGGTACTTTGGCTTCACCAGCAATGGCTTTTGCAAGTAAGGTTTTACCCGTACCTGGTGGGCCTACCATTAAGATACCACGAGGAATTGTCGCACCCAGTTTGGTGAATTTGTCAGGATCTTTTAGGAAATCAACAACCTCAACCACTTCTTCTTTGGCTTCTTCTGCGCCAGCGACATCATTAAAGCTCACTTTAATTTGGTCCTCGCTCAGCATTTTGGCTTTTGATTTACCAAAGCTCATTGGACCGCCCGCTTTACCGCCTGCACCGCCTTGCATATTACGCATAAAGAACAAGAAGATACCGATAATCAGTAAAACAGGGAAGCTTGCAATTAACAGTTGCATTAGCACACTTTGACGCTCAGGGGCTGCCCCTTGAACCTCAACATTATGCTCACGCAGTGTTGGCATTAACTCATCGTCAGCTACCGCAGGAAGAACAGTCTCAAATTCTGATCCATTCACTTTTTCACCAGTGATTTGCTCACCGTCGATTTTGACGCTTTTTACTTGATCTTCAGTGACTTGAGTTACAAACTCAGAGTAATTGAGCGTATCCGGCTCATTACCGCTATCAAAGTTGCTAAATACCAGCACTAATACGCCGATAACAACTAGCCACAATAAGGTATTTTTTACCATGTCGCTCACAAGCTATACCATCCCTTACTTGTTAATTTATTCGAAATTCTGCCTAATCTAGCATTATAGCATGAGGTAGGCAGACAATGACGGCTCGTCACTCGGTTAATACACCCTGTTATGATTCTGTCATTTTCAAATAAATGATCTTTAACGATTACATATTTTAGGGAGAAAATTGACAAGCCATTACTCATTTAATGTTTTATCTTATAACTTACTTTATTAGGTCACTACCTGCATATATCAAGCGCAGTAAGCGGATTGTTAAAACACTCCTATCAGGAATTGCCAACCAGATTAGTTATACTAGGCTACTCAAACGCTTTATAGCTATGGCCTAGCACCTCTTGCCCACTGCCTGCCTTCTGTTAGATGTCTATAAAAACTTTAATCAATAATCTTGTTTAAAAAATCTTATCGCTATTTGGTAGCGACCCAAAACATCTCTTTGGAACGGGCACGAGAAGCCGCAGGTTTAACACTGCGTATTTTTGAGAACTGTGACTGCATTTGTTGACGCAGCTCTTGAGTGCCCTCGCCTTGGAACACTTTCATAATTAATGAGCCGCCCTCTGGCAATACCTTTAAAGCAAAATCAACAGCAAGCTCACATAGATAAATCATACGTGGCTGATCCACGGCTTTATGACCTGAAGTGTTGGGCGCCATATCAGATAACACCACATCAACCTGCCTGTCACCCACTTCTTTCATCAATTGCTCAAACACCTCTTCTTCACGAAAGTCCCCTTGGATAAAGGTCACATTCTCTAAAGCATCCATCGGCAAAATATCAGATGCAATTAACACACCCTCATCACCAACCAAACGGCCAGCCACCTGCGACCAACTGCCTGGCGCACTACCCAAATCAACAACCGTCATCCCTTTTTTAATTAGGTCGGTCTTTTCATTAATTTCTAACAACTTATAGGCAGCACGCGCACGATAACCCTCTTTTTGAGCCAAATGAACATAATGATCATCAATATGCTCTTTCATCCAAGTTTTGCTGCTTTTCGATAATGATTTATTGGTAATACGTGTCGCCACAATACCCTCGCTGTTATAAATAATAGACGTTACAGCTTAATTCTAGCATCATTTATCCTCATAAAGGGTCAAAGCCTGTCAAGATATCCAGACTTTAGCCATTTAATCTACTTTAGTTTGTTACAAATGATGCAATCAGGCAATCTACTCATGCAAGTGATGCCAACTTTCTTTATAATGGCAGCGTGTTATTTAAACTTTCCAAGGCTGACTAAGTTAGGCCTAATAATCAATACTGAGACATTATGAGCACTGCTAAAAAGACCCATCCTAAGTTAGATACAACTGAAATGCGCCGCCTGAAAGGCATTGGTCATGCATTAAAGCCCGTTGTTACTATTGGCAACAAAGGCCTTAGCGAATCAGTGGTTGAAGAACTTGATCGCGCTTTAAATGATCATGAGCTTATCAAAATCAAAACGCCGCCAGGTACCAAAGAAGAACGTGAAGCCTTTAGCGATGAGTTAGCGGACAAAACCGGTGCCCAGCTTATCCATAGCATTGGCCGTATGGCATTATTGCTTCGCCGCAACCCGAATGCCAATCCTAGATTATCTAATCTATTGCGCTTTAGTGAATAAATACCATTAGATTAACGAGCTAGGTTAATATTGACCTCTCAAGATGTTTAAGCTCGATACATTATGTAGATAAAGGCTGCTAATTTTAAATTAGCAGCCTTTATTATATGCAGGGTTTATATAATAATATTGTCAGTTTCATCCTATTTGAGTAAAGACACTCAAATTAGAGATATCAAAAAGCCCAGCCTTAGCTGAGCTTTTGTTCTAAGCATTAGACGATTACTATTATTCGTCCATTGCTAAGTAGATGCCTTCATTCGACGCATCATTTAAGTAACGTGCATCACGCCATGTGGTGTAAGAATAAGTGTCACTGTATGGGCTCTTTCTTGCTTGGCGGAAATCTGATACCCAGTTGTTGCCATCAAAAATTTGAATATGGCCATGTGGATGTTTTGCTGAGCGGTTATAAACAACAACATCACCAATTTGTGGTGCTGAGTTATTGCTGATTTTTACAAAACCTGCTTGAGCCAAGGTACCACGAGTCGCATACTGATATGCTGATGGGTTTGGCGTGAAGCTATAACCAGCTGATTGAAGTGCTTTACGAACATAACGTGCGCATAAGCCAATTGTTCTTGAATGTGCAGCGCTTGCAGCACGAGCAGCAGCAATGGCTGGTGGCGCTGAGCTGTCAATACGACTTGAATAACGTGATGGATTGTTCGCAGTTGTTGCAAAAGAAGTTGTGGCGTATTGGTTAGTCAAGCGCTCTGCAAGTGCTGATAAAGTATCTTCTTTTTGCTGAGCCTGTGCACTTAGCACTTCAATGCTCTGAACGCGTTCAGCGGTATTGTCTGACGAGAAGTTAGAGTAATGGTTAACTCTAGTAATCGAAGAGGTACCTACGAGCGGTGTAATAGAAGTATTACTACCTGACGCTAATGACGTACTTTGTGGTGGCTCAAATGTTTGCTGTACCGACGCATTTACTTGTGTGGCACTAAGCCCCATTAACGACAATATAATAAGTGACTTTTTCATAACGCTCCCAAAATTAATCTTTTAATGTACCACCCAACTTACCTGTCAGATAGCCTTCATGGCTCTCATGTCCTCAACATCTCTCTAACGAGACGCTGCTGGTATTCGAAGCAGTACACAACCTAACTTTGATTGCGCTATTTATACTGTATTTGTTGGCTGCTTATCGCAGGGTTAACAAAATCTATTGGTATAAATTAAGCAGTTGTTTATCCTATACAGCTATACTTCACTTACTAATTATTAAGTTTGAGGCCTGCAATGCAAAACCCGTTAAAACCCAATCATCTAGCAAAACGCATTGATCATCAAAAGTCTGCGGCGTCTGCCTTGCCTGAAACTTTAAAAGAAAAATGCACTCAGTTGAATCAATTTACTCAAGAGATTAAAACACTGTTAGATAGAGGATTACCTGAGGAGATATTAAAATCTCTGTGGGTCGTTAAGTATGAAGAAGGACAACTGGTGCTCTCAGTGCAGTCTCAGACCGCTGCTAATCACCTTCGTTACCAATCTAACAACCTAAATCATATACTAAAAGAACAATCTCTTACATTCAGACAACTAAAAAATATAGATGTAATCGTTACTTACCCTGCTTCGATTGATCATTTAAATGAGAACCAGAATTACTTAAATCCGCATTCAAAAAAATCTAATTTAACTAATAGTAAGGGCGCAAGCCATAGTATACATGGCTTAACCGAAACGACGAAACGAACTATAGCATACGCAATTGAACATGTCATCAAAGATGAACGGTTGAAAAAGACGCTTGAACGGCTTTTAAATAATCACTAAAACCCTTCTGTAAAGTTATTTTATGTAACTTACTGTCGTATTGTTAGTACTCAGTGTTTAATTTATACGACTGGCTCGTTAGTTTTTCTAAATATTAGAGATTTTGATTAACTAATACTTCATTAATATTAGCCCTGAGGTATTGCCATGGTTAGGATTGTGAGATTTTTCACTTATATTCCATAAAAAAAGCGAAACTCTCCTTTCGCTAAAATTGATATTTCCACATTGTTGCTTTCACAGTCACTAAAAGACGGAAAATAAATTCAAAAATCACTTGAAATTTATAAAATATAGTCTATTGGTACTTTATTTTTGTCATAAAATGTTACAATTTCGAAGTTTGAAGGGTCAGAATATAGAGCTCTAACTAATTTATTATTGAGTCCATGCCCAGATTTATATGCTTTAAACTGTCCGATTAAGCTATGTTTTGCCAAATATAGGTCGCCTAGCGCATCTAATATCTTATGACGAACAAACTCATCTTTATGGCGTAGGCCATCTTTATTCATAATACCCTTGTCATCTAACACGATTGCATTTTTGAGGCTACCACCCAGTGCCAGATTGTTCTTCTGCAGATACTCAATATCACGCATAAAGCCAAAGGTACGGGCATTACCTACATTTTTGATATAACTTTGCGTTGAAAATTCGAACGTATACTTCTGAGTATCTTTCGGAATGCCAGGATGGTCAAAGTCTATTTCAAACGCCATGCTAAAGCCATCATAAGGTACGAGTTCTGCCCATTTATCTTCTTCCGTTACGCGTACTGGCTTTAGAATTTTCATAAATTGCTTAGGCGCATCTTGCTCTTCAATCCCCGCCTCTAGCAGTAAGTCGACATATTGAGCGGCGCTGCCATCCATAATAGGAATCTCTGCATCCGACACCTTAATTAATAGATTATCAATTCCCAAACCAGACAATGCGCTTAATAGATGCTCAACAGTGCCGATTTTAACCCCATTGACGACTAGATTAGAGGACATCGTCGTATCGGTCACTAAGAAGGCATCAGTGGCAATAAGAGGCGCATCAGTAATATCCGTACGTAAAAAATGAATACCGGTATCAATATCTGTTGGCTCTAATACCATAGTGACGTCCTGCCCACTGTGTAGACCCACGCCCACGATGGTAATCGGCTTCTTTAAAGTCCGTTGTTTCATAATTAAATCCCCTTAAGACTGTCTCGCTAATATATTTTGTGAAATTCTAACACAGTAAAAACCTCATGTTAGCGCGTCTTGGCATCCGAACCTCATTCATTTAGCAAAACATACTGTCTCGTCCTAAAATAGGTTGATGATTTAAAACAAGCCAGATACCCCGTGTATCTGGTTTTTTCTATGCAGAACACCCATAACTTTGATGAAACTCGAAAGGCGTTCTCATATTCAAACTCAAATGCGGTCTCATATGATTATAAATATAAACCGACTCATCAACGAGCACTCTTAGCTCATCTAACGTATTACACTGATGAATTAAAAACTCATCCTTTAAAATGCCATTAACGCGTTCAGCTAAAGCATTTTGATAACAGTCATAGCCATCTGTCATAGACGGTCTAATGTTGTTC